>JABHHG010000082.1 GCA_018671635.1 Fidelibacterota bacterium
ATAATAGGTGTCAGAGTTTTTAATAGGATGTGGTTCTTGGTGTACAATAGACAACGGTAGGCACTATTATTGATTAGTGGGACATTCTCTCGTGAAAATTATAGAGGTGATTTATAATGCTAAGAAGCTTGTTGGTATATAATACTCCCGTATTGTATCACCTTTTTTGTATCACTTTTTGGTTAATTACGAGGGAGCATACTTTATCATCTGTAATCAATGTAGTTTTGTTACTTATAAGAAGAAACCCCTCGTGAAAGGGGTTTGTCGTCGTGTACACCCGAGAGGATTCGAACCTCTAACCTCCTCATCCGTAGTGAGGTGCTCTATCCAGTTGAGCCACGGGTGCATATTAATTCTGCGCTTTTACAAGCGCGAAAATTTACTGTTTATCTCAATTCTATTCAAAATAAAAAGGGGAGCTAATGCTCCCCTTTTTACACATTGCTACGTAATAAAAACTTTACTTCATTAATACAGCCTTCATTGTTTTGGCTTTATTACCAGAAACAAGGCGTACATAATAAACACCTGAAGACATATCTGATGCATTCCACGTATATGAATGTGCACCTGAAGATTGGAATCCCTCATGAATCACATCTACTTCTTGACCTTGTACATTATATACTGAAAGTCTTACATACGAATCTGATGGTACAGAAAAATTGATTTCTGTAGCTGGATTAAATGGATTCGGATAAATTGATGATAATTCAAATTTATATGGCCCCGATTGATACACATCTGAATTCATAGATTGAGTAGTTATTACTGAATTTCCATTTTTATCTGAGATAATAATATCAAGGGCAGTAATATCTATATTTTCTGCATCACGAACAATAAAAGTTGCATTATGACCATCAAATGAATCATTCAATAGAGAATAAGCAATCATTCTGGTAATACCATTATTTGATTTTGAAGATAATTCAATATGGCTATTATTTAATAATTCAATATTAAAAAACTCACCCATGATACTAAGCTGAACACCTGAGAAGTCTTTATCGGAATCTATATTGATATATAAATCATTTCCAATAGTTTGGAAATCAACATCAGCTTTACCAATTATATTTGAATCTGCAATTCTATTATCTAAAATTAAATTAATTAATTGAATTACATCTAAAATATTGGCAATACCATCCTCATTCAAATCTGCATCACCTTTTTCACAATCAGTGAATTCATCTGAACTCATTCCGCCATCAAGAATAAGATTCACAACATTTACAATATCTAAAATATCATGAACTTGATCATCATTTATATCACCCAATAAGTTATGGCAATCATCACATTCATCGCCAATTTCATCCCCATCCGAATCACCCTGATTTGGATTATAATCATTTGGACAATTATCATCATCAATAGACACACCATCTTCATCAATATCAGGATTAGAATCACATAAAGCACCACAATTTTCAAGCATATCTTCAAATTTTATATTTGCTAGATAATAACCCGTATTATTGGTTTTATAATACACTGTCATAGTATGGTCAATCCAAGCATTGCTTGGAGAGGCATTACCAGTATTAAACATATCAAACATGCCCCAGTTAGGACCAGATACAATCAATGGTGGATCATGATCATGCCCAAGTGGACCACCACCTGAAACATAATGCTCATCTTCATATTCATCACCCCATTGCGAACAACTATAAGGCTGATTGGGATCATTCAATTCGGTAATATTCACTACAGCATCATTATCTGCCCAAATATCATTAATTTTATCCATTGAACCAATGGAACTATAACACGGGCTTCACCAAGACGCCGCCATATCAATATGGATAACTTTGTAGCTACCACCATTTAACGCACCATTAAAGTCAGCTAACGACAATGTACTTGATTCGTAATCACCATAGCATACATTAAAATCAATATTTTGATCACTTGATGATACGGTTTGCCCAACATTATATGCTGAAAACGCAAAGGAAATCAGACATGTTGACAAAATTAATTTTATTAGATTATTCATTTTTACCTTTCAAGAGTATTAAATAGTTAAAATAATTTTAATAAATTTACGCCAGATACTATCTTATATATAACCAAAACATATTTCAGGATGTAACGAAAAGTATTACTTAAGTAATATAAGTTGATCGCTCAGTAATATATTCCCCGATTGAATCGTGATGAGATAAATTCCACTACTCATTTCTGAAGCATCCCATGTCATGTGATAATTCCCAACAGTTTGATGTTCTGAAAATAATTGGTCTACCATCTGGCCATTTAAATCATATATACTAATATTCACCAAATCAGATGTTGCAAGTGAATATTCAATATTCACCACAGGATTAAATGGATTTGGATAAATTTTGTTAATGCTGAAATTTTCAGGAATTTGATTTTCAATAGATAAACATGATAAATCACCTCCTCCCCATTCAAAATTACAATCTTGCACACAGTCATTAGATGGATCATCATCACACGTTTCACACATATCTACCAATGCATCCCCATTGGGCACCTCTGCACAATCTAAGCATGTAGAATTATCTCCATCACATACACCACATTCATCATCTACTATTTGAGTTCCATCATTGGCATAATTTCCATTGCAACCTTGTACGCAGCTCATATCACCTGCTGCCACACATTCACTGCAATTATCTATAAATGAATCCCCGTTAGGTACATTCGCACAATCTGCACATGTTGAATTATCTCCATCACATACATTACAATAGTCCAAGATAGGTGCTAAACCATCATTGTACCAGAAACCATCACAGCCAGCAATACAAACTTCTGAGTCAGAACATACAAACCCTTCCAAGGCTACTGAACTATTACAAATACAAGTATCACACCCATTCCGAGCTGCATCACCACCATCTACACCAGCACAATCTTGGGGGCAGGGCTCTTCACCAGTATTCCCATTTACACAATCTCCACAACCATCAACAATTGCTAAACCATTTAACTCATTATTACAATCTGTACATGTTGAATTATCACCACCACATATTCCACATTCATCATCTACAGAACTACCCCCCCATGCTCCTGAACAATCTTGCACACAATCATTAGAACCATCACTATCACATATACCACAATTATCTTCTACTGAATCACCATTAGGAGTTCCAGCA
>JABHHG010000057.1 GCA_018671635.1 Fidelibacterota bacterium
AAATTTACACCATCATTTATATCCACTTCAATTTCTTTTGAAAATGAAAAAATTTGACGCCCCCATGCATTTCGACATACAGTAAACTCCAAAATATTTAGAGGGTTTAGATTAGGTGAACTTGCCGTTGAAGATAAAAGTATCATCCCAGCACATGTACCAAAGATGGAATTAGTTTTAGAAAATTCTAATAGTGGACTTCTAAATCCATGAGAATCAATTAGCTTTGACATCACAGAAGATTCTCCTCCAGGAATTATCAATCCATCACATTTTTCTAATTCATGGGGATATTTAACAAGTATAGAAGGAGCATCTAATTGGGCAAGCATTTTTTCATGCAATGTAAAATCACCTTGAAGAGCAAGTATGCCAAGTGTCACTACCAACCACGCTCCTGCAACATTTGGTCTTCAGGTATTTCAGAAATATCAAGACCCTTCATTGCAGGCTTTAAACCTGTAGAAATTTCAGCCAACTTACTTGCATCTGTAAAATAAGTGGTTGCATCAACTATTGCCTTTGCTCTTACAGAAGGATCATCCGATTTAAAAATTCCGGAACCAACAAATACTGATTGTGCACCTAATTGCATCATTAATGCTGCATCTGCAGGAGTAGCAATCCCGCCGGCACTAAAATTTGGAACTGGAAGTTTTCCAGTTTTTGCAACTTGCTGAACTAATGAAAATGGAGCTTGCATATCACGTGCTTCTGCCATCAATTGATCATTATCCATTGTGGTCAATCGTTTAATATTATTGGTGATTGTACGCATATGACGTACGGCTTCAACAATATTTCCTGAGCCAGCTTCACCTTTAGTTCTAATCATTGCGGCACCTTCAGCGATTCGACGAAGGGCTTCACCTAAATTTCGAGCACCACAAACAAAAGGAGCTCTAAAATCATGTTTATAAATATGATTATTTTCATCTGCTGGAGTTAACACTTCACTCTCATCAATAAAATCAATTTCTAAAGATTGTAGAATTTGTGCTTCAGCAAAATGGCCAATTCTGCACTTTGCCATCACAGGAATAGAAACTGTTTTTTGAATACCATAAATCAATTCAGGATCAGACATTCTGGCAATTCCACCGTCCTTACGAATGTCAGCAGGAATCCGTTCTAATGCCATCACTGCAACTGCGCCAGCATCTTCAGCCATCTTCGCCTGTTCAGCGTTAGTTACATCCATGATAACCCCACCCTTTAGCATCTCAGCTAAACCAACTTTAATTTCAAATGTACCTTTTTCCATTTTATTTCCTTGTGTATTCTTGGATTCTCAATTTAACTTCATCTATTAGATAGTCTGGCGTGGATGCTCCTGCACTTATTCCAACCGAATTTTTATTTTTAAACCAATCAACATTTAAATCTTCGGCACACGTAACCTGATAAGAATTACGATTTCTTTCAGAAGAAAGCTCTGCTAATCTCTTAGAGTTTGCGCTTGTAAAAGAGCCAATAATTATCATCACATCATTTACCATTGCCAATGTTTTGATTTGCTCATGATTACGCTTGGTAGGATAACAAATAGTATTTACAAAATGTAGGTCAAACACTTTCTCCATCAGAATATTCATTATTCCCTGAACATTCTCAATCATTTGTGTAGATTGACTTACCACACCCACCTTTTTCATTTTACGGAGTTTTGAAGCCTCTAAGGTTGATGAGATTATCATTGAATTTTCAACTTGATTGGCAATAGCAACTACTTCGTCGTGGCCATGATCTCCTATAATAATAATTTGACGCCCATCCTCAGCCAACCTCTTAACTTCATGATGTATCTCATGAACCAGTGGACAAGTAGCGTCAATAATATTCATCTTTTTAGATTTAGCCTCTTCCCATAATTCATTTACGGTCCCATGTGCGCGAAATAATATCGGACTATCTTTGGGAACATCATCTAATGTTTTTACTACTTTTGTTCCTACATTTTCTAAATCTTCAACCACTTGTTCATTATGAACAATGTCGCCAAGCATATACACGTTACCAAACTCTTCAGCTGAATCATAGGCCATATTAACTGCATCACGAACACCGAAGCAATATCCAGCATCTTTTGCTACCGTTATTTTCAAGACACTTTCATGCGGGGCAATGTGATTCCAACTTGACCTTGATATTTACCAGCTTTATCTTTATATGAGATTGCGCATTCCTCATCAGATTCAAAAAATAAAACCTGACATAATCCTTCGTTTGAGTAGATTTTTGCTGGTAAAGGGGTGGTATTTGAAATCTCGAGAGTAACATAACCTTCCCATTCTGGTTCAAATGGAGTCACATTTACAATAATTCCACAACGTGCATACGTGGACTTACCCACACAAATAGTTAATACATTTCTAGGTATTTTAAAATATTCCACACTTCTTGCAAGCGCAAAACTATTTGGAGGTACAATACATACATCACCCTTAAAATCCACAAATGATTTTGCATCAAACTTTTTGGGATCCACAATGCTACTATTCACATTTGTGAAAATTTTATATTCATCGGAAACTCGAATATCATAACCATATGATGAAACTCCATATGAAATTTTACCATTTCGTACTTGTTTTTCTACATATGGAGTTATCATCTCATGCGATTTGGACATTCTTTCAATCCATTTGTCACTCTTAATTGCCATTATTTATCTTTTTTATTAATTTTTCTAAAATACTACTTTCAATTTCTTTTGCTGAAATTATCTCAACACGCGCACCCGCTGCATAAATATGACCGCCACCACCAAATTCTTTTGCAACATCGTTAATTATATAATTTCCACTTGATCTAAAATTAATTCGATGAGTTTGTGGAGATACCTCTTGAATCATGAATGCAACTTCAACGCCTTGAATAGTTCGTACAAATTCAGTAAAACCATCAATGTCACTTAAGTTCGCCCCAGACTTTTCAATCATCTCAGCATCAATAATATACCAGGCAAGTTTGCCATCATCAGAAATCTGTAGAGCTTGGATTACATATGACATTAAACGAACTTGTGATAGCTTTCGCTGTTCATAAATGGCTCTATGAATTTCATATGGTTTAACACCCGATTCTAATAAATGTGCAGCCATTAAATGGGCATCTGCGTGAGTTGAGCTGTACCTAAAGGAACCAGTATCCGTGATAAGTGCTGCATAAAGTGCATTTGCAGATATTATATCTAACTCAAATTCATCGGTAGATATATATTGCAAATACTTCCACACCATATATCCGGTTGCAGGGGAGCCCAAATCCAATACTATTACAGAATAGGGATTATCCTTCTGTAGAGGGTGATGATCAAATAGTACAATTTTAGATTCTTTAATTTGAGG
>JABHHG010000142.1 GCA_018671635.1 Fidelibacterota bacterium
AAGATTGTGCTGGTGAATGGGGTGGTGCTACAGAGTTAGATTATTGTGGAGTATGTGATGGTGATAATTCAACTTGCTCATCTTTCCCAGCTGAATTGAGTACTGGAGAGTGGTCCGCAGTTTCTGTTAATACATATGACGAAACATGTGGAGGTACACCTACAAGTACTTCTGGTTCTTATAATTTTGCAGAGATACCTTGTGAGAATATAACCATTTCATTAAATGATGATACTGAGCATACCTTTGCTTTATCATGTGAATCAGCAGTACCAGTAGAAGTATCTGGTACTTGGGTAGTATATGGTACTGATAATTTATGCCTGATAATTGATGGAGAAGAAGATTGTACTTTCTACACCTATGATGATGAAGATGGTACAGTTGAAGTAATTACAGGAAATGATGAAGAGAGTTGCTATGGAACAGTTTTCCAATTAACATCTACATTAGCTATTGATGAGTTTGGTATTCCAACAGAGTTCTCTGTATATCAAAACTATCCAAATCCGTTTAACCCATCAACTACTATTGAGTTTGATGTGGCAACACCTGCCAATGTATCATTGGTAGTATATGACTTAACGGGTAAAGAAGTGTATTCATTGGCAAGTGGATATCATGTTCCGGGTCGATATTCAGTAGTATGGAATGCAAATGATTCAAATGGTGAACAAGTATCTTCGGGTATGTATATTTATCAATTGAGAACATCTGATGCTGTATTGACCAAAAAGTTAGTATTACTTCGATAAGTTTACTTTAGAAATGATGAAAAAGCCTCTAACATTTTGTTGGAGGCTTTTTTGTTTATTGCCGTATTTATATTTTCTAAATTATACTTACATATATTTTAAAAATTTGGAGATTAATAGTGAAATTCATACTCATCATTTTAGATGGATTTGGTTTAAGAGAAGATGAAAGAGGTAATGCATATGCATTAGGCAATACTCCAAATCTTGATAATCTTTTACAAAATAAACCCATGTCAGTAGTTGAAACATCAGGTAGATTCGTTGGACTTCCAGATGGTATTATGGGGAATTCTGAAGTGGGCCATACTAATATTGGTGCGGGTCGAATTGTAAAACAAGGTTTGGTCAGAATAAATGATGACATTCAGAATGATCAATTAAAAGAAAATCCAAATCTGCAAGCTACATTCAGAAATGTGATTGAAAATGATTCCACATTGCATCTTATGGGTTTGCTTAGTGATGGCGGTGTTCATAGTCACATCAACCATTTTAAGTATATTCTCAATGCAGCCAAAAACTATGGTGTGAAAAAAATTGCAGTCCACCCATTTACGGATGGACGTGATACTTCACCCTCCAGTGGAAAATCTTATTTAACGAGTCTTAATGAATATTTAAAGGAACTGGATTGTGGGCGAATAGCCACGGTTTGTGGGCGATATTATGCCATGGATAGAGATAATCGTTGGGATAGAATTGAGTTGGCATATAAAATGCTTATTCAGTCTGAGGGTGAACATTTTGAGAATATGGATTCCTTTCTCGACTCTATATATGCGAATGATGAAACAGATGAGTTTATAACCCCTAAAATTATTGGGAAGTCATCATCAATAAAAGATGGCGATGCAGTATTAACTATGAATTTCCGAGCGGATCGTATGCGGCAAATGAGTCGTGCATTTACAGAAGGTGGATTTAATGAATTCCCAACTAAACAAAAAAATATTCATTATGTAACTATGACCCAATATCAAGAATCATTCAAATTCCCAGTTTTATACTCACCTATAAAATTAAATAAAATATTTCCTGAGATACTTGCTAATGAGGGGTTTACCCAATTACGCATTGCAGAGACAGAAAAATATGCTCATGTAACTTATTTTTTTAATGGTGGTGAAGAGAGTTTATTTGATGGTGAAGATAGGATATTGATTCCATCACCTAAAGTTGCCACTTACGATCTCCAACCTGAAATGAATGCGAGAAAAGTAACAGATGCAGTTTTAGATTCCATTGAGAATGAAAAAATTGATGCCATCATTATGAACTATGCAAATCCTGATATGGTGGGTCATACAGGATTTTTGGATGCTGCAATCAAAGCAATTGAGACTATTGATGAATGTGTGGGAGAAGTAGTGTCTGCAGTAAAAGGCAAAAATGGAGCTGTATTTCTAACGGCCGATCATGGCAATTTAGAAATGATGATAAATCCAGAAACAGGTGAACCCCATACTGCCCATACCACACTTCCGGTTCCGTTTGTGTTAGATTGCTCAGAATGTAATTATACACTAAAAAGTAATGGTAAATTGGCAGACATTGCACCTACAATTTTAGCTTATTTAAATATTCCCCAACCACCTGAAATGTCAGGTGATAACTTGCTTATCATTAAAGAATAGAATGGATTAATTTGTTCTTTACACTCTCATCAATAAAATGGATTCGCCTTACTGTTTCAGTAGTGTTATTGTCTGTAATTTCTGCGTTAAACTTTGAATCTGATGATTGGTATGTAATAAAAAAAATGGGCAGCATTTCATCAATTACTGAGGATGACTTCTTAGTTTATATCCTTGCGGATAATGGTATTTTTACCATTGATAAATCTTCGGGAGATATTGAGTATAGTGTTGAATTCTCCAATAATTTTCCCAACCCAGAAATTTTACATTATGATGAATACTTGGGTTATTTTTGGCTAATAACAAGAAACGAAATATATGTGAAATCATCAGTAGCTTCATATTGGTGGAACCTCAGATATACGGATTTGGGATTCGATTTTAGACGGACTATTTATGATATTGGAAGCTCTCCATCATATGTTTGGATTGATATAGGAACACAAATATACCCAGTTTATGCACATGGGTCAGCTATTCCTCAAGATGAAGAAATTGATTTTTCAGAATCAGATTTAATTGAGTGGGCTAGTTATAGTAAGGGTCGATCTGGTGAGGCATTAGATATTTCGCAATATTTAATAATGGATGACTGGAATGTGGGGCTAAAATATATTAAAGATTTAGACGGAAATGAAATCCATCCTACTGTCAAGTTTGAAGATTCTGATGGTGAGATTTGGATTGGGAGCGAAGAAGGAATTTTACTGAAAGGATGGAGGCATTCACAGCGCTTAGAAATTATTCAAAAAGGTCCTCAATCGTATAATATTACCACTTTTCAAAAAGATAATCAGGGTAATTGGTGGTTTGCTGATAGTCCATTTATGCGAACTGGAAAGCGCAGGAGTCATAAATATCCCTCTAGAAAATATCATTTGAGCCATTGGTATGAATACGAAAATAAATGGAATTACATGGAATCATTAAATAATAAGAGGCTTTCATCAGATATTCACGATATTCAAAATATAGGGTCAATTTTGTACTTATCCACTTTTGATGGTCTTATTGTAATTGATACCATTCAAGATGAGTGGTCTGTTTTGAAGCAAAAACATGGTCTGAAAGATGACGTTCTCTGGGATATAGAGCAATATGGTAACTCATTGTACATCGCAACAAAATTTGGAATCAGCGAAGTTTCAATTGTAGATAATTATGTTATTCCGAATAAAGATAATTGGATTGAAAAATTTGATAATGTTGAAATTTATGACATTGAAATCGATTCAGATTTCTTTCATATTTCATCTGCAAATGGCTTGTTCAAAATTGATCATGAAGATGGGAATATCAAAAAGCTCTCAACTCGATTATTTGATAAAATACAAATTATTGATGGATTATCTTGGGGGCTTGGAAATTCATTGTGGTCAATAAATGCTCAAGGTAAAGAGCGAAAATTTATAAGTGGGGTAACCGATTTTTATATTCATGAAGACTTTGTTTGGTCAACTAATGGAAAGGCCATAACTTTATCTAATTTTATAACTGAAAATGAATGGGATATACCTTTAGAAAGAGGTATGGAAGGCGCGCATATTTACTCCCTCGCTTGTGATGATGAATGGGTATGGTTTTTAACAAATAAAGGTATAATTTTTTATAATTGGACAACATATAATAATGCACAGAATTAGCCTCATAATTATGCTTATTCTAATCACATCTTGTGGTTCGAATAGAATAAAACCAACTCCACAACAGAAACAGAAACTTCACGTAGAAGTCATATCATATAAGATTCAAGATTCAGACTCTTTTAATGTAAATATCCTTCTGAGAATCCCAATAAAGACACTCGTATTTAAAAAACAGAAAGATCATTTTAATGCGAATATTAGCTATACCTTCAATATCAGTGAGCGTGAAACTAAAGCAGTCGTAAATAGGCTAACAAAAAATAAATCTATATCCGTTTCTTATTACGAGGATACTCGAGAAAAGGAGCGATATTATCAAATTGAATCTCAAATAATACTACCTGTTGGAGAATATGAATTACTTACTATCATTCAAGATATAGATAGTCATAGAATGTTTAAAAATACGACTAAAGTGGATATTGAAGATGCCCCCATGATTAGTCAATTGAAAGCATATCACGAGAAAGATAATCAACGGCACTATATCCGTAAAGTCGTTAAAGAAGATGTAGATACGGTTTGGTTTAAATTTCAGATGGACGATTTTGAAATTATTGGGGAAACTATTCCATTTACTTATAGGGTATTAAGGGATTCAACCATTATTGATTCAAGTACGGTAAGTATAATTGGGAATAAGCAAAATATGTATGATATCCCCATAATGATCTCACCTGATTGGGAAAATGAAATTACCATATTTATTGGGAATAAGGGACAATTTTCTTCAATGAAATTAAACATTGAGGGTAAGTCTGGGACAAAAATATGGTCAGATAATCATAAGGAAATTATTGGAATCATGGCGTATTTAGTTCCATATTCTGAATATAAAAATTTTAGTAAGTTAGAAGAAAATGAGTTGATTGAATATGTTACTGAATATTGGAATTCAAAAGATCCCACTGTAAATACAAAAAAAAATGAATTATTAGAAGAAATTAATAATAGAATTTCATATGCAAATGCCCATTTTTCAGTTATTGGTAGTGGGTGGCGGTCTGATATGGGGAAAATTTATATAATTTATGGCCCTCCTGAAAATATCGATAGGCATTATGATACAGAATTTTCCTACAGTTATGAATTTTGGTATTATCCTTCAGGTAGAAAATTTACATTTTCAGACCGTCAAAATTTTGGTGAGTTAAAACTAATTAGTGAATTTTAGTTATGGCGTTTTTCAAAACATATTCTTACTCACAAATAAATACGTATAAATCTTGTCCCGAACAATATAAACTAACTTATATTGACGGCCTTCGAAAATCAGATCAGAGCATCGAGGCATTTATGGGCAATAGAGTCCATGAGGTTTTAGAATGGGTTTTTAAAGAACGAGCCAATAAATTCACAACATTTGATAAACTGACTGCTAAGTATGATGACTTATGGTTGAACGCATGGCATGATAAAATATTTATTGCAGACCCTCGTGTAAATACCGATCATATCTACACAATCGGATTACGATGTCTTGGAAATTTTTGTACGAATTATGGTCCTATTTTCGATGCCCCTGTTTATGCGAATGAGTTAAAATTAGAGTTTGAAATTGAAGATTATAAATTCCGCGGAATTTTAGATCGACTTGATAAAACAGAAAATGGTAAATGGATAATTACAGATTATAAAACCAGTAAACGTGCCAAAGGAATCAGAGCTGCAAAATCTGATATCCAGCTTGGATTATATTATGTTGCTGTTCAACAAAATTTTCCAGAAGCCAAGCAGATTTTGACAGGATGGAATTTTCTTAGACATAATAAAGAAATCCATCTTCAGCCAGAAGAAGAATCCATTCAAAAAATTAAAAATCAAGTGGTAAGAAGAATAAAAAAAATTGAAAAAAATATAAGTGATGGCCATTCGTTTTTTCCTAAAGAATCAATTTTATGCCATTGGTGCTATTATTGGGATGAATGTTCTGCTAAAAAAATCTCGAATCCTGCACGTTCGGCCAGATGACCATTAGATTTAAAGTAGTTGAACCGCAATCAAAAGATGAATTTGATGCTTATTACCAACTCCGGTGGGAAGTTTTAAGAAAACCGTGGAATCAACCCAAAGGTTCAGAACGGGATGCAACAGATTCTATAGCAATTCATCGAATGATTTTAGACAAAGATAATAATCCAATTGGAGTGGGCATGTTAATTTTGAATTCCCCTGAAGTTGCCCAAATTAGATTTATGGGGATAAAGAGTGAATTTCAAGGAATGAATATTGGCCATATAATTATGGAAAACTTAGAATCAATCGCCCGCCAAAATAAGTCTTCTAAAATAATTTTACATTCAAGAGAAAATGCGGTAAAATTTTACGAAAAAAATGGATTTATTGTTATCGAGAAATCTTATTTATTGTTTGATAAAATTCAGCATTATTTGATGGAGAAAATTATTTAATTAATTTTTTGTTGGTATGCCTTTAAAATCAAGGAATCATATTTCTTCGCAATAATTTCCCAGTCAAACTCTGTAGCTAATTCACTTAGTTTTTCCGTTGTTGATTCATTATAGTTTTGAATCATTGATTTTAATTTTAGAACTAAGTCTTCATCCGTTTCATAAAAGATATTGGGATTTAACTTATCTTGAAAAAGCTCAGGATAGGTAAGACGATTTGGTAAAATAGGAATAGTATTACAGTAAACAGCTTCCATCACACTTGCTCCAAAAAACTCTTGCTTAGAGGTTACCGGTAAAATATCTGCTTTCCACAGCCAGTTTGCATATTCTGCAAAAGAATCACAGTAACCCATGTGTAATATATCATCTGAAAAATATTCTCGTGCTTCTGTAAATACGTCCATCTCAGTATCAAATTCTTCTCCAAGTATTACCAAGTGGAACTGTATTCCGTCATCCTTAATTTGCTTTAATGTTTGAAAAAAGGAAGTTGGATTTTTATCATACTCCCATCGGTGATTCCAAAGAATAATTGGAACTTCATTAATCAACTCAGTTTTATATTCATCAAACTTTTTAAGTGATAATCCAAGGTGTGAGACCACAGATTTTTTTTCAATAACATCCACATTGGCTAGTTCATTATGATCTGGAAATTGCTTAAGAAACTTTCGAAGCGCATTAATAAATGAGTCTTTATGAAATTTTGAATTAAACATTATCAAGTCACTTTTTAGTGCAGTGGTATAATTTATAAATCCATAATGATGATCTCTTTGCTTTGCCTTATCTCTATCTTGCGTTGACCATGGGTAAGTAAGTTGATTCTCATGAAAGAAAGTTACAATGGAACTTTCTCCCATATTTGCAAATGCGGAAAAAACAGGCAAGTTTAACATATCTGTAGTGAGGATAAGGTCGGGGCTACCATTTTCATGAGTAAATTCATTGAATCTTTTGGCCAACGTAATTGCACCGCCATGCATTCGCCACTTCCAATAAATACCCTTTAGAGATATGATATTGATTGAATGTTCAGAATTATTTGTGTAACTATCTGCCCAGGATTTATGAGATCCTGAATAAAAGGGCTCGATAAGCAAAATTTTTAGTTTTTGATTAATGTTCTGCATTGAATAGTCCACGAAAAAACTGCTAAATTTATAGCGTTTCACATTAAACTATTTACAGATTTGAATACAAACCTAAAAACTCAAAACGATATTCTACTTCAAGTTAAAAACTTGAAAAAATATTTCCCTATTCGGAATGGACTTTTTTCAAAAGTTACTGGAAATGTAAAAGCCGTTGATGATGTCTCTTTCGATATTTATAGAGGTGAAACATTGGGTATTGTAGGTGAGTCCGGTTGTGGAAAAACCACAGTGGGTCGAACATTATTGAGATTACTTGAACCTACTGCAGGTTCAATTTTTTATGAAGGTGAGAATATTTCTAAATATACTCGAAGTCAGCTCAGACCCCTTCGCCCCAAAATGCAAATTATTTTTCAAGATCCATATAGCTCATTGAACCCTAGAATGACGGTGGGGAGTATGTTGAGTGAGGCTATACGGGTTCATAATATTGTACCCAATAATGAGGTTGAAAAAGAAGTTCACAGATTATTAGATGTAGTGGGTTTACCAAAAGCACATTCTACACGATACCCCCATGAATTTTCTGGTGGCCAGCGACAACGGATTGGCATCGCACGAGCATTATCAGTTAAACCAGAATTGATAGTTTGTGATGAAGCGGTTTCTGCGTTAGATGTATCTATTCAAGCACAAGTTATTAACCTCCTTAAGGATTTACAAAAAGAGTATAATCTCACATATTTATTTATTGCTCATGATTTATCGGTAGTGGAATATATATCTGATAGAGTAGCTGTGATGTACTTGGGTAAAATCGTTGAAATTGCAGATGCAAAAAAAATATATGCTAATACATTGCATCCTTACACGAAGGCGTTAATGTCAGCCGTACCTGTTCCAGATCCTGATAAAAAATCTGATCGTATTGTATTGACGGGAGATGTTCCAAGCCCAGCAAATCCTCCATTAGGATGTACATTTCATCCTCGTTGCCCATTGGCAAATGAAGGGGAAGTCTTAAGAAGTGAATGTATGTCAGAAACGCCTATTTTGGATGAAAAACAGTCTCAACATTTTGCGTCTTGTCATCAAATATAATTGGTTGACGCAATGAATACTTTCGAGAATAATCCTCCATTTATTGGAGTTGCTGGTAATATTGGAGTTGGGAAAACTACTTTTACAGAGATCGTCGCAAAATATTTCGGTTTAAAAGAATATTATGAGTCAGTAATTGATAATCCCTATCTTGAAGATTTCTATGGAGATATGGGACGGTGGAGTTTTAATCTTCAAATATATTTTTTACACCACCGATTTTCTGGGCATATTGAAATGTCGAATAGTTCTAAGGGTGTAATACAAGATCGAACGATTTATGAAGATGTTGAAATCTTTGCAAGAAATTTATATGAAATGAAATTTATGTCTCAGCGCGATTGGGATACTTACTGTGATCTGTTCAGTAATATGGTTCGTTTTTTGAAAAAGCCAGATTTGATTATATATCTTCAAGCGAAAACAAATGTATTAATCAGTCGAATAGAAAACCGAAATAGAGATTTTGAACAAAAAATAGATGCTGAATATTTACATCGATTAAATTTATCTTATGAAAAATGGATACATGAAATTACGAATATTCCGGTCTTAGTTATTGACACAAATGAATTCAATATTTTTAAAGATTCAGAAAAATTAGATAAAATTTTTCAACAAATAGAATTGAAGCTGAGTGAGTCTAAATAGTAATTTAGTAAATATTGTAGTTTTTGCCTCAGGAAGTGGTTCTAATTTTAAGTCTATTCACCAAAAAATTAAAGAAGGTGAAATTAGCGGTAAGATAAAAATAGTGGTAAGCAATAATCCAAATTCAGGTGCGTTAAAATATGCAATATCAGAAGGGATTCCCATATTTATTCACAATAAAGTTAGATTCCATAATGAAGAGAAATATTATGAATCACTTTCTAAAAAATTAATTGAAGTAAATGCTGAATTATTAGTGCTTGCAGGGTTTATGAAAAAAATTCCTGATGAAATTGTAGCTCACTTTGAGAGAAGAATTATAAATATTCATCCATCCCTTTTACCAAAGTTTGGCGGAAAGGGATTTTTTGGGATGAATGTTCATCGTGCGGTCATCCAATTAGGGGAAAAAGAATCTGGGGCATCTGTCCACTTTGTAAATAAAATTTATGATGATGGGCCAATAGTTGCGCAATCAGTAATTACAGTTAATGATAATGAAAGTCCTGAAGATTTAGCTGCAAGGGTACTGGTGGAGGAGCATAAACTTTACCCTGAAGTGGTAAAGGCTTTTTGTGAAAATAGAATTTTATGGGAAAATAATAAACCAATAATTGTAAAGGGAAATTAAGTGATAAAACGTGCACTTATAAGTGTTTGGGATAAAGAAGGTGTAGTTGAATTAGGGAAATTTCTACAAAATAATAATATTGAAATCTTATCAACAGGTGGTACACAGACTGTATTAGAGAACGCTGGCGTAAAGGTGACATCAGTGGCAGATATCACAGGAACTGGTGCGGTGATGGATGGACGTGTTAAAACATTAGATCCTAAAATTTTTGGTGGAATTCTTGCTGATAGAAATAATCCTTCACATCTTACTGACTTAGATTCTATTGATGGATTAGAAATTGATTTGGTAGTGGTTAATTTTTATCCATTTGTAAATGAGGCTGTAAATAAAAAGTTGGTATTTGCAAAGGCCATTGAATTTATAGATATTGGTGGTCCATCGATGATTCGTGCAGCTGCAAAGAATTATCATTCAATTGTTCCACTCTGCAATCCCAATTTTTATGCAGATTTCATAACTCAGTTTACAGCCAATGAAGGTGAGATACCTTTAGATGTTAGGCAAAAATATGCATGTGAAGTATTCTCCATGACATCTCGATATGAGGCGGCAATTTATAATTATTTTACCCGAGAATCTGAAGGTTTTAAGAATACTATTAATTTGTCTCTGGAAAAGGCTGAAGATTTACGGTATGGTGAAAATCCACATCAGGATGCGGCATTTTATCTTCCTGATGGAAAAGAGCTTCCATGGACTCAGCTTCAAGGAAAGGCATTATCATACAATAATTATGCGGATATGGAGTCGGCAATTTCCATGGTTTTAGAGTTCGATGAAGCATCTTGCGCAATTATTAAACATGCAAATCCGTGTGGATTTGGAATTGGTGAATCAATTAATGAAGCATTTCATCGCGCGGTCTCAACAGATCCAGTTAGCTACTTTGGAGGCATTGTTGCTTTTAATAAAGTTGTAGATGCAGATACTGCAAGTGACTTAGTTAAACCATTTTTAGAATGTATCATCGCTCCTGAGGTTACTCCTGAAGCATTAGAAGTGTTTAAGAAGAAAAAGAATCTTCGGGTGGTTACGATAGGTGAGAACTATAAACTATCTCAAGATTCAATAAAATCGGTGGCCGGTGGCTACTTGGTTCAACAAAAAGATTCTGATCAGGGTGAACTAAATGGATTGGATGTTGTGACAGAGCTAAAACCATCATCAGGTCAGATAATGGCAATGAAATTAGGATGGACATTAGTACGATATGTCAAATCAAATGGAATTGTCTATTCAAATGAGACTCAATTATTAGGCGTTGGTGCAGGGCAGATGTCACGGGTAGATTCAGTGAAAATTGGTATTCGTAAAGTAAATGAAGTAGGTTTAAATTTGGACGGTTCTATTCTGGCTTCAGATGCTTTTTTCCCATTTTCAGATAGCATTGAAATTGCTGCTGAAGAAGGTGTAAAAGTGATTATCCAACCTGGAGGCTCAATAAAAGATCAAGACGTAATCAACAAAGCAAATGAATTAGGTCTAGTAATGGCATTTACAAAAACACGACATTTTTATCACTAAAGGTAGTTTTATGGCATTTTCAAATTTTTCAAATTTAGTTTCAGGTGATATTGCAATTGATTTAGGTACAGCAAATACGCTTATCTGGATAAAAGGTCAAGGGGTGGTTTTGAATGAACCATCTGTTGTTGCACGCAATAAAGTGAATAATGAAATTATTGCAGTAGGTACAGAAGCCATGGAAATGGTAGGCAGAACACATAGTGGGATTGAAACTATACGTCCGTTGAAAGATGGCGTTATTGCAGATTATAAAATGACTGATGCCATGATACTTGGTTTTATTCGAAAAATTAAACTTAGTCGTATATCTCGTCCACGTATTGTGATTTGTATTCCTTCCGGTGTTACTGATGTGGAGCAGCGTTCTGTTCGAGAGTCAGCCGAACATGCTAATGCAAGTGAAGTGTATTTGATTGAAGAACCTATGGCAGCAGCAGTAGGTATTGGTATTGATGTAGAGAAGCCTGTGGGAAATATGATTGTAGATATTGGAGGTGGGACTACTGAAATTGCGGTCATTTCTTTAAATGGAATTGGAACCTTAGAAACCATAAGAAATGCAGGCGATGAGCAAACTAGTGCAATAGTTGAATGGTTCAAAAACCAACATAAACTCCATATTGGTGAACGTACAGCAGAACAAATTAAATGTAATGTTGGATCAGCTGTGAGGTCTCAAGGTGAAAAAATTGCAGTAAAGGGGCAAGACCAAATTACAGGTATCCCTAAAACAATTGAGATTTCTTCAGATGAAATTCGTCAAGCCTTGACAGACACCGTATATCAAATTATTTCTGCAATTAAAAGGGCATTGGATAAAACACCACCAGAGCACGCATCCGATATTATCGATTTTGGAATTATATTAACGGGTGGTGGTTCATTGTTAAAAGATTTAGATCTTCATATCAGAAATAAAACAGGGCTTCCCGTTCATGTAGCTGAGGATCCACTCCTTTCTGTGGTTAAGGGAACAGGTATGATTCTTAATGATCTAAAAAAATATAAAAGCGTACTTATCCAGCACTAATGAAATCCAATTGGATTGTATCCTTCCATCGTGATGCAATAGCACTTGGCATTTCTTTGTTAGTATCTTTAATCCTACTATTTTCCAATAAATCTCCATTTATCGATGCCTTGGAAGCCGATATTACTGACGGATATCTAATTCTAACATCTCCTCAACGTTGGTACAGGGATATTCTTTCAACAAAAGAACAGAATAGTCTTTTGGCCCAAAAAGCAATTCAACTCCAATTATTATATTCTCAGAACGAACATTTTAGAGTGGAGAATGATCATTTACGAAGGATGCTAAATTTTGCATCTATCAACCCATTAAGTCTACTTCCTGCAAATATAACAAATCGTCATTCGGCCATGCTTCAATCGGTTATTATTGATGTTGGTAAAAATCATGATGTAAGAAAAAATCAACCCGTGATAGATATGGCTGGCTTAATGGGTAAAACTATATCCATTGGAGAAATAGCTACAAAAGTTCAATTAATTACGGATAAAAACTATAGAGTGTCCATAAGGGTAGGTGAAAAAAAATCATTGGGCATCTTTTTACCAAGCCATGGAAGATTTGGAATCTTAGAGGGGGTTCGTAAAAGTATGGAGTTAAATGTGGGGGAGATTGCATATACATCTGGAATTTCTGATATTTATCCAGCAAATATCCCCGTGGCACGTGTTACTTCAGTTAATAGTAATAATGATCGACCATTCCAAGATGTTACTGTTGAAATTCTGGTAGATCTTCAAAATTTTAATTATGTATTTGTAGTTCAGTGAAAAACCATAAAATAATACTTCATTCAATATTTTTATTAGCTGTCATCATAATTCAGGCATATTTCCCAATTATATATTTGGGCTCATTAACTATTTCTCCAGATATTACACTGGTGTATATATCGATTATGGCGATTCTATATGGCCGGTTTAATATCATATTTATTGCATTTTTTTTAGGCTTATTTCAAGACTTGATTTCTCAAGTTACACTTCTCGGATTATTTTCTTTTCTCAAAACATTAGCTGCTTATGGAATTGGTTCTATAAATTTACATGATTCAGTTTGGAATAGAAAGGTGCAGTCATCGGTTATTATTGTAACTTATTTCATTCATTTTTTCCTTTATTTCTACGTAGTCATAAATGACAGTGCATCTTGGATAGTAATTTTACAATATTCATTTCTTCAAACCATTTTTACTTTCGGCATTTTTTGGTTACTAAACCGTTTTATTTTCGGAAGAAGATTAACATAGATGGCTGGTGGAATTGGTTTAAGACTACGGCATCGACGTAGAGTTTTATTTTTAATTTTGATAGTCTTATTTTTAAGCATTAGTTTTCGATTTTATTCCATTCAAATTCTTGATTATGCCTCATATTCAAAAAAAGCTGCGAATAATAGTGTCCGGAAAATAATTAAAACAGCACCCCGAGGGATTATCTACGACCGGAATTTGATTCCAATTGTTGATAATCGACCAACGTATGGACTATCACTAATTCCCATTGATGTGACTGAAGAATTCAATTACCACTTATTTGAAAAGATTACGAACCTACTCGAGGTTGAGATAAAATCTAAAATAAATTATGCAAAAAAGAAATTTTCCAGATTCAAACCATTTCCATTAAAACGCCATGTGAGCTTTGAAGAAAGGTCACGGATTGAGGAAAATAAATTAGAGTTTCCTGGAGTACATTTTTCTGAATTCCCCGCACGCACATATCCTAACGAAGCAAAACTAACTCACGTTTTAGGTTATTTGAGAACAGTAACCGATGATGTCTTAAATAATGCTGACTCCAAACTTAATTATCAATATGGTGATGTGTTTGGATTTAATGGGTTGGAGCACATTTATGAAAAGAATTTGCGGGGAGATGATGGCGTTGAATTTCGTTTAGTAGATATTTATGGAATTGATCATGGTAAATATTTAACAGATAGAGAATATGAAATAATAATGGGTGAACCACTTGTTCTTTCCATTGATAGCAAATTGCAGAGAAAAGCAGAGGCTTTATTGGCAGATAAGATGGGGTCGGTTATATGTATGAATCCTCAAAATGGCCAAGTCTATGCTTTTGTAAGTTCGCCCGATTATGATTTAAAATCATTTATCGGTCCAATCCCACAAAAATTATGGGACAAATGGAATAAAAATTCAGAAAAGCCATTAATGAATCGCGGAATCCAAGGGACATATCCACCGGGTTCGATATTAAAATTAATTTCGGTAGCCTATGCTTTAGATGAGAAAATTATAGATGAAAATTGGAGTGTTCCTTGCAATGGTGCATATAAGTATGGAGATAGAACATTTCATTGTTGGAATAAAAATGGGCATGGTCATGTAGATTTGACTCAATCTATAAAGTACTCATGTAATATTTATTATTATCATTTGATTCAAAAAATAGGATTTGAAAATTGGTCAAAAATTGTTTCAGAGTTTGGGTTTGGGAAAAGATCTGGCATTGATATTCCTGGTGAAAAAAAAGGCATTGTGCCAACACGCAAGTATATGAATGACAAATATACCAGTAGAGGGTGGGGTAAAGGCAGTTTGCTTAATTTTGTGATCGGGCAAGGTGATTTGTTGGTGACTCCACAGCAGGTAATTCAAATTATGAATCTTATTGCTACCTCTGGAAAAAGTTTTGAGCCCCATATAAAATTGGATTTGCAGAGTGAACCGTTGCAAGTATCATTGAAAAATTCAACATGGGAGTTTCTAAAAGATGCAACTTTTGCAGTAGTAAACGATAATGATGGTACGGGAAAGAATGCAAATTCAAAATGGGGGGTTGTACATGGAAAAACAGGTACGGCGCAAAATCCACATGGTGAAGATCATTCTTGGTTTTCTGGTTATATAGAATTACCGAATAAGAAAATGATGTCTCTGGCGATTATCGTAGAAAATGGTGGGAAGGGATCACTGGCAGGAGCCAATACTGCTCGAGAATTATTTGATGAATTCGCAACTTTAAATAAATGAACTGGCTACTTACTAAGATATTTTCTCGCAATCCAACAACTGCAGTTAATTATAGAATTATTTTGCCCATTATTTTGCTTTGCTTCATCAGTCTGTTATTATTGAAAAGTACTAGCGCTGAGTCATCTCTAATTATATCCACATTTAGCCGACAGCTGTTATGGTTAGTATTAGGTATATTTATTTTTATAGGCTCACAGTTTTTAAGAATTCAATTTTTCAATGAATATGCATACCACTTTTATATATTTCTCATAATTGCAATTATGGGTACATATTTTATGCCAATAAAAGGAGGTTCTCAGAGATGGCTAATTATTGGGCCACTTTCAATTCAACCATCAGAAATTGGTAAGGTTTTAATGGTATTTGTATTGGCAAAATTCCTTTCAGATCAACGAGAAAACTTTAGTCATTTACGAATAATCTTAATAACAATCTTGCTGGCAGTGTTTCCTGCATTGTTAGTATTTAACCAACCTGATTTGGGAACTGCTATTATTTATTTAGCGATTACATATCCAATGTTATACTGGGCAGGGGTAAGACCATATTATTTGTTCACTGTGGTGGCTCCCGTAATAAGTATTTTAGCTGCATTCGATATTATTGCATTTTACTTATGGATGTTAATTATAATTGTATTACTTGTTTATAGTCAACCCAAATTACTGGAGGGAGTAACACTCTTTATCCTCAATATAAGTTGTGGGCTATTGACACCATATATATGGGATCATATCCTTTATGCACATCAGAGATATCGAATACTAACATTTTTAGATCCACTCAGAGATCCACAAGGTGCTGGATATCAAATAATTCAGTCTATGACTGCCATTGGTTCGGGTGGTTTTTGGGGTAAAGGATTAGGTCAAGGCACACAAACACACTTGCGCTATTTACCCGTTCGAGATACTGATTTCATTATTTCTGTATCCGGAGAGGAATTAGGCTTATTTAGTATTCTAATCATAATTAGTTCATATTCATTCTTTATTTTTTGGATGCTTGTATATGCTGAGAAAATTAGAAATAATTTTTCAAGTTTAGTTATGATTGGATTTGTGTCTATTTTATTTGTTCATTTATTGGTAAACATGGGAATGACAGTTGGACTATTTCCAGTAACAGGGTTACCCGCTCCATTTATCAGCTATGGAGGTTCTTTTTTGCTAACTTGTATATTGATGATTGGGTTAATAAATAATATTACCAATAACGAGATTTAATATGAGTTAGGAATTGCTCAGTAATTTTATAAAGTTGTAAATTTACCGAGCAGTTTTAATCCAAAAATTTATTCAATGCTGGGGTTTTATGAACTATAGAATTTCTTCGTTTTTTTCTAAGACACTTTTAATATCACTAATTCTTATTTTTTCAAATTGTGCAGGGTCACGAGCGTCATCACAAAATGACCCTTTTAAAGAACCTTCACGTCCTATATCAGATAGTGATTCTCAAGAAAATCTGGATAGTAAAAAGCTATACGTATATCTGAAACAACAAAAGGATGAAATATCAGAATTAGTGGGAAGAATTGACTCCCTAAATACTATTGTTTTTTCCCAAAATGAAAATTTTGTAGCGGTAAGTAACTCCTTAGACTCATTAAAAAGTGATTTTAACCAACAAGCCACAGTTGAAGAAGATGACACTCAAGTTGATGTGTTAAATACAATGATTCATTTGAGAAATAAAGTTAAAATTTTAGAGGATAGGGCCTTTTATACCGATAGTCTTTATTTTGAAATTGTAAATGATTTAGTCCAAATAGAAAATAAAATTGTGTCATTGACTACAAGTTATAAAGAAATGATTCAGTTGAAAACAAGTGGCTCCATTAAAGAACTCCCTTCAATTAGTGACGAAGAATATACGGCGCGATATATTGAGTCATTATCATTCTATCAGAATGGAGAGTGGAATAAAAGTTTAGATGGTTTCACCTATTTAATCGCAGTGAACAGCTCTCATGATTTGGCAGATAATTGTCAATATTGGGTGGGTGAAGTTTATTACGGGCTTAAAGATTACAAGCGAAGCATCACTGAATTTGAGAAAGTATTCTCATTTCCAGGAACAAATAAAGCAGATGATGCTCAATATAAATTGGGATTATGTTATCTAAATATAAATAATAATTCTCGAGCATTAGATGAATTCACCAAAGTCAAAGATTATTACTCCAATAGTGAATATTACAAAAAAGCAATACAATACATCAAACAACTCCGAAATTAATTACTAAGGTAAAAATGGCACCATTAAAGCTTTTTTATGTAGCATCAGAAGTAGCCCCGTTTGCAGAAACTTCAACTGTAGCAACATTTTCACAACGATTTTCATCTATCTTGAATGACCGGACAGATGTGGATATTAGGCTAACTAAACCAAAGTATGGTTTTATCAGCGAACGAAAATATGTTCTCAGAGAAGTGATTCGACTCAAAGAGATGCCAGTTAATTTTGGTGGGGAAGATCGCATTGTGAGCATGAAATCTGCATTCATTCCTGAAACGCGTGTTCAAATATATTTCATGGAAGATGAGCAATATTTCAAACCGCTTCCTGATTTGATCTATAAAGCAAGAAATGGTAGAATTTTTAAAGATAACGATGAACGCTTTGCATTTTTTGCAAGAGTTGCATTAGACACTTTAAAACGATTATTCTGGGCTCCAGATGTATTGATTTGTAATGATTGGCAAATGTCATTCATCCCACGATTGCTGAAAGAGCAGTACAAAGATGATCCATTCTATGAAAATATGAAAACAGCATTTTTCTTACATTCATTTGATGATTATAGAATGTTTTCAAAAAATTCATATGATAAGCTGAATTTAACGCCTGAAGGTAAGGGTGACTATTTGGATAATGTGAAGTCAGCGATAGAAAATGCTGATTATGTTGTGGCTATTAATGATGAAAAAGGTTCATTAATGGATGATTTGAAGGCAAATAAAGAAATAAATAAAATATTCGAACAATCTGAACATTTGGTCGTTGACCTACCTAAGAATGCAAGTAGATCTCTTTGGGTTGACGCTGCAAATGATATTGAAGCTGCGCTACGAAAAATTTAAATAGAGTTTGATATATATGATTAAGTCAAATAGGGTCGGTATATTAATTATCGGCCTTTTCATTTTAACGGTGGGTTGTGAAAATGATCCTTTGGAGTTAACCCCTTCCAATGGGCAAACCTTAATGCGTACCGTTTTTATGCTAAGTCCAGAATCTAAAGCTGTCCAAGATTCAGTATTAATTGGTTCAAGCAAAACCCTTTATGCTGGATATATTGAAGATGATAAACTGAGTACTATTTTATTCTCATTAGATTATGATAATCTTCAAGAACACCCAATTTGCCTATATTTGGATGAGCCAGATAGCCTCAAAGATATAGAAAATATTCAAATTGAATTTAAGTCCTTGCGATCATTAATGGATGCAGATTCTAATCTATTTATAGATGAAACAGCACTCACTATTGGCCTTTCATTAGCCAATCCTTGGAGTGAAGACAGTGATATAGCTGACTCCGATTTTTCAAATTTTAACTGGAATATTGATACCATCCTTGACTCTGTTACGTTTAGCGAAAATTCACTACAAATTACAATAGTTGATATATTACAATTATTAGAATGGTGTAATTCTCAAAATCAATATCTGATTATTAACTATGAACCTGAATTAAGCACACTCCCTGAAGATAAACTGGAAGTATTAGAATTCTATTCGTCTGAGTTTACAATCAGTCATCAACCCCAAGTTAGTTTTGATTATAGCGAGTTAAAAGCTACTGAAAAATCTACCAATAAATACCTTGTTGAAGAGATAAGCTCAGAATTAACAGAATTGTCTGTTCATATTGTTAATAATATAGAATCTGCGGCGTGGTCCAGAATTTATTTATTAAATCTAAAAGATTCAGATGAATATACTGATCCAGATTCAATATATTTAAATGAATCAATCTACACTACTGAGTTAGATTTTAATGTTGAACCCGTTATTACTTCTGAAATGCTTGACGAAGAGATACAAATTTTAACACTAACAATTGAATTAAATGAAGAAATTATTGATAATATTGATACCTTTGGACTTTCAATTTTAGATAATAGTATAATTGCCTATTCAAATAGTAATGATTTGTCTGGTGATGAGTATGATGAAGATACAAACCCAGAGGGGACGGAAGATAATAAGGTATTTGATGAAGGTGAAATATATCTTGATTTTGGGATTGACCAATGTCCAGACCAATATGAAGATGGCTTTGTTGGCTGTCTGGTTTCGATAGATGAATTTGATTCTACTGACTTTAATTGTGTTGTTCCTGACGATGGCACTGAAGTAAATACGAATTGTATTTATAATGCTGTGGGTACCGAAGGTAATGGAACTCTTGATTGGGAAGATTCAGCGGATGAAGATGGAAATTTTAATGGAATTTGGGATGAAGGAGAAGGTGAAAAGTGGGAAGATGTTGGAAATGATGGTTGCTCGGATGAGTTTGAAGATGGTGATGATACTTGTTTAGAAACACAAAATGCAGATTATGCTGAAGGTTCAGACCCTAATGGTGATAATTATAATATTGATCCCACTGGTGATGATTTTGATATATTAGAAAATCCAAATGGGACAGAAGATAATGGTATTTGGGAAGAGGGTGAAGAATTCCTTGATATTGGCTGTGATGGTATTCCTCAAATAATTGATGTTGATGGGACCCAAAATGATGGAATTTTTCAAAGTTCAGAAGATTGTTTACAAAGTGAAGTTTATGAATCTGGAATTGGAGAATATTTATTTGATTCAGGTATTGATAATTGCCCTGATATTTGGGAAACGGGGAATTTAGAAGCTCCTTGCGATTCAACTTTAGTGGAAAGTACTTATAGTCTTAATGGGACTGAAGGCAATTTATCATATGACGGAGGGGATGAGCTCTTTTATGACTTTGGAGTTGATAATATAGAAGATGGTATTGATGGTGATGACCCCTCAGATAATTTTAATATTGATCCCAATGGTGATAATGAAGATGGTGATGGAAATGGAATAATTGATTGGGCGGATACTAATGATGATGGTTTGTTTAATAACGATGAAATAGGCGAATATTTTTACGACTTCGGTAGTGATGGTGTCATTAATGCGGATGAAGTATTTTCTGAATCAAACTTATTGAATATTGGAACCGGAACAAATGAAGGTTTAAATGATTATTCAATTTCTAAATTTTCAACAGATTCTACTGGTTATGATATGCCAAATATTTATACAGATGATGCCGTGATTTGGATATCAAATGTTAAGCCAACCACTGAAAATAAAATTGAATTATCTTTTTCAATATATGCAACTCAAGATATAAAATCACTTTCATTCTCACTAACACATACAAAATTAAATTGGGTTGATACGACCTTTGTATCACAATCATTTTCATCAAATGATTATACAGCAAAATTTATAGATGATATATCTGTTTATGAAATCAATGACCTTGAAGATGATACTCTACTGTCATTGAATTATGGCTATGGTATCACTTCAAAAATAGAT
>JABHHG010000215.1 GCA_018671635.1 Fidelibacterota bacterium
ACCCTATTGTGGTACTTGCCAATGGTGAGTTCCCTAAGCATGACATTCCACTGCATGAGCTTGATGTAGCAGGAAGTATTATCTGCTGTGATGGTGCAGTAGAATCCCTTATTAATTATGGGAAACGTCCTCAGGCTATTGTGGGTGATTTTGATTCTATTCCTCAGAGTATAAAAGAAGATCTAGTTGAAATTTTGGTACATGCACCAGATCAATCTGAAAATGATTTACGTAAATCACTGAAATGGGTTGAGGCTAATGGTGGTGAAAAAGTTACTATTTTAGGTGCATCAGGAAAACGAGAAGATCACTTGCTGGGTAATGTTTTCTCAATTCTACAGCTTGATACCCAAATGGATATGGTAATGATTACTGATTATGGTATATTTTACACGGTACATAAGTCACAAAAATTTGAGGGAATAAATGGGCAGCAAGTATCTCTTTTCAGTTTAGATCAGTCCATCAAAATCAGCACGAGCGGACTTAAATATCCGTTAAAAAATGAAGGCCTGCCTACATTATATGGGGGTACATTAAATGCGATGGTTGATGACCAATTCAGCATTAATATATCTCATGGACAAATACTGGTGTACTGTGCATTTTAATATTAAAGTTTTACTTTAAGTGATTATAATTATAAACTGTAAATAAAGGAAAGTATGGATATATATATAAATTATATTAAGGATCATGTACTACTTCAATTTTTAGTATTATTATCCATCAGTTTTGTAGTTTTTATACTGGCCAAGAACCTCCTATTAAAATCACTAAAGCAGATATTTAAGCGTACCTCTACGCAGGTTGATGACCAATTAGTGGCACAGGGATTTTTTACCCGACTATCATACCTTATACCACTAGCGATCATCCACAATTTCGCACATCAATTACCTCCCTATGAAGCATGGGTATCTCGTGGAACATTAGCGGGGATGGCAATAGCCATATTGCTAGCATTAAATGCGCTTTTGAATAGTATCAATGAAATTTATAGCCAATCAAAATATGCCCAAAAAATGAATATAAAGAGCTACTTTCAAATATTAAAACTCATCCTGAATATCCTAGGTACCATTGTGGTTATTGCTATTGTATCAGGCCGCTCTCCTATTTATCTCTTAAGCGGTATTGGTGCACTCACCGCAGTGCTTATGTTGGTCTTTAAGGATACTATCTTATCGTTTGTGGCCAGTATTCAAATAAACTCTAATGACCTCTTTAAGATAGGAGATTGGTTGGAGGTACCCCAACTTGGTGCTGATGGGGATGTGATTGATATTGCGCTTCATACGGTGAAAATTCAGAACTGGGATAAAACCATATCTATTATTCCCACCTATAAACTTATTGATTCATCATTCAAAAACTGGCGAGGTATGTCTGAGAGTGGTGGCAGACGAATTAAACGGTCCCTATATATTGATCAGAATAGTATTAAATTTTGTTCGGCTGAACAATTAGAGCATTTTAAAACCTTCGAACTACTAACAGACCATTTGAATGAAAAAATGACAGAAGTGGATGCATCAAATTCTGCCAAAAATGTAAATATGAAGGCACAAGTAAATGGTCGCCGTCTTACTAATATTGGTACCTTTAGGGCCTATATTCAGGCATATCTAAAGAGCCACAGTAAAATTCACAATGAGCTTACCTTTCTCATTCGACAGCTGCCACCATCTGAAAGAGGGCTCCCTATTGAGATTTATGTTTTCACAAATATAACGGACTGGGTAGAGTATGAAGGTATTCAGGCAGACATATTCGATCATTTACTATCGGTAGTTCCTGAATTTGGACTGCGAATTTTCCAAAATCCAACGGGCAAAGATTTTAAAAAAATAGTATCATAGATTAATTTGTAAATCTAGATAAGGGCGTTATACTTCTCTCTAGTTATCTGTAGGTTTGATTCTAATCAGGGTCATCAGGATTAATACCTATAAGACGGGTACTTTCTATATGTGAGTTATTGCTAACCCATTGATTTAAAAAATTATCATCAAAGATAATCCATTCATTCAGATTGTCAAAGATAGCGTAACTGGCAAGTACTATGGATTTATTTAAAACTAAATTCTCTACATAGTCACCATCAGCCACAAGAACCGTATCACCATCAACAGATGCATCAATACCTTCTTGGATAGTAGCATAGTCTTCTGGGATTCTTATAAGTGTATTGCTGCAATTATCAGGATTAGTCTCATTACCATCACATACTCCACATATATCTACCTCTGCATCACCATTTATAACACCATTACAATCGGTACAGCTTGAGTTATCGCCATTACATACACCACATTCATCGTCAACTGCATCACCCCCACATTCACCTAAACAATCCGCTTCATAAATACAGCTTCCATCATCAATATCTGCATCTGGATTATAATTACATGCAGATGAGTCAATACAGCCTTCTTCAGCTTCATTCATCTGAGCAAGCATTTCTTGAATCTTTAGATTTATAAGACCAAATCCTGCAGTATTGGATTTAAAAAAAACAGTCATGGTATGATCAATCCAGATATTACTGGGTGTGACATTCCCTGTACTAAATATATTAAACATTCCAGCGTTAGGAGCAGACACAATTAAGGGCTCATGATGGTCGTACCCACTCTCACTATCGTGCACCGTGCCATACTGATTCGCCCATTGTGAGCATGTATAAGGCTGTCCAAGGTCACTCAACTCGGTTAAATGTATAACAGACTCATCAGCAGCATACATATCCCCAATTTGATCCATTGAACCAATGGAATTAAAGCAAGGCTGTCACCATGATGCTGACATATCAATATGTATAACCTTATAATTCCCACCATTAAGGTCGCCATTAAAATCAGATAAGCTGAGTGTAGATGTTGGATAGTCACCACTGCAGATATCAAATGATATATTTTGATCTGCTGATGATATTTGTTCACCTACTTCATAGACAGCAAAAAGGGTATAAAATAAAAGGAGTGAGAGCAAGTATAAATATTTCATAAAGATTCCTTAGTTATTTTAAGCCTTATCTGTTCATCGTATAGATGATTTAATAATAGCCCCTGAAAGAATAAGGTCTTATGTAAAGGCAAGATTCTTTTCATGGGTATAAAATAATTCATTTTTCAACTAAAGTAATATAATTTCTATTCACTATTTTTTAAGTAAATTTACCTTCCCTATTTTACATAGATTTTAAATCATACAAAGGATCAGAGATGAGTAATTCAATTTATCGAGTTCCACCTGCTGTAAACGAGCCTATTTTTTCATTTGCACCTGGAACACAAGAACGGACATCTTTACAAAAAAAATTAGTTGAAATGTCTGCAGAGACCGTAGATATCCCTATTATTATTGGTGGAAAAGAAATTAGAACCGGCAATACTGAAAACTGCGTAATGCCGCATAATCATCAGCATGTACTGGGGAGCTACCATAAGGCCGGTCCAAAAGAGATTCAAATGGCAATTGATTCATCATTGAATGCACGTAAGACATGGGCAGAAATGCCATGGGAGGCACGAGTAGCTATCTTTAAAAAAATGGCTGCACTGCTTCAAGGACCATATAGAGATATCATCAATGCTGCTACCATGCTGGGGCAAAGCAAGAATGCTTTTCAGGCAGAGATTGATGCTGCATGTGAACTGATTGACTTTTTCAATTTTAACTGTGAGTATGTACAGCAGATTTATGCTGAACAACCTCCCCACTCTCCTGATGGGATGTGGAATCAGGTAGAGTACCGCGGGCTGGAAGGCTTTGTATTTGCCGTCACTCCATTCAATTTCACATCTATCGCTGCAAATCTACCGACTGCACCTGCCCTTATGGGTAATTCAGTTATATGGAAGCCTGCATCCTCATCTGTGTATTCTGGGTATTTCTTGATGAAATTATTTAAAGAAGCGGGACTGCCTGATGGTGTAATTAATTTTGTACCTGGCTCTGGGGCCCAAGTAGGTGACCCCGTTTTAGAGAGTGAACATTTAGCAGGTATCCATTTTACTGGCTCTACCGCTGTTTTCCAAGGTATGTGGAAAAAAGTGGGTGAAAATATCCATAATTACAAAACATATCCACGTATTGTTGGAGAGACTGGTGGAAAAGACTTCATCCTAGCCCATAAATCAAGTGATGTTAAGGGACTGGCAACTGCCATGGTTCGTGGTGCATAAGAATATCAAGGTCAAAAATGTTCAGCCGCATCACGTTGCTACATCCCTCAAAATCTATGGGAAGATGTGAAAGCTGAATTCTTGGCACAAGTTGCTACCATTAAGATAGGTGATGTAAATGATTTTAGTAACTTTGTGAATGCGGTCATTGATGAAGCTGCATTTGATAGCATCAGCGGTTATATAGACTATGCTAAAAATGCTGATGATGCAGAGATTATCTGTGGAGGAGGCTATGATAAATCTACCGGATACTTTATTGAGCCTACAGCAATTGTAACCACTGATCCTCATTTTAAATCGATGGAAGAAGAAATTTTTGGTCCAGTACTGACCATTCATGTCTACAATGACTCATGGGAAGATATCTGTAATACTGTGGATACTACATCAGAGTATGCTCTCACCGGTGCTATCTTTTCTAAGTGTCGTAAAGCCATTAATACAGCACGCAGACTCTTAGTTCATTCTGCAGGTAACTTTTATGTAAACGATAAGCCCACTGGTGCTGTTGTTGGACAGCAACCTTTTGGTGGAAGCCGTGCTTCAGGAACCAATGACAAGGCCGGTTCTCCTGCAAATCTTATGCGATGGGTATCTCAGAGAACGATCAAAGAAACCTTTGTGCCGGCTACTGATTATCGCTACCCTTTCCTAGAGACTGAATAAATACCATGGTA
>JABHHG010000153.1 GCA_018671635.1 Fidelibacterota bacterium
ATTTAGGAATAAGGTTGTGGTTGAGGCGAAGGATAGGGGCTAGGAATTAGGATTCAGGGGCTAGGGCATAAAAAATGTGCTATTCAACCTTTCAAAGTTTCTAAACCATTGAAAGATTATTCGGGTTTGGGAAAGAATATTAACTAATCCATCTACGCTAATTGAGGTTCAAATTTTATGGACTTATAGATTTGAGTTAGACGTTTTCTTTCTATATCAACCCATTCATTGATAGAATCTAAATTTTCATCGATGTAGGGCTTCGCCCCTGAAATTTCCAGGCAGTACTCTAATCCATCAATCATATTATCGTAAAAAGATTGCAATGTCTTTAAGGTTCGATTTGAGCCATCGCTATCTTCAACTAAGTCAGAAAAATAATCCACATACATCTGAATCTCTTTGGCAAACATATGTGGTCGAACAGCATCCACTAAAGAAGCAGTTCTACCATAAAAATGATCTGTCATTTCAAGCAATGAATAATCTCGATTAAACCATGCAGTATTTTGCCCTGGACAAATTGCAGTGGGTAATTCATCTTTACGGGCAACACCCAATTCAAGTAACGCACCATTTCCTAAATGATCGCACAGGCAAGTTTTTAGAATCACCTTTTCATGCTGAGTCTTTCGCGCACTTTCATCAGCAGTTAAGGTATCAACTTCATCAATTTTGGCACCTTGATAATCACATGAAGCGGTACAAATTTGATCTTCTGTAAATTCAGTATTCGACTTCAAAAAACCTTTGGGACATGGTGAACCCGGCTTTCCAGAAACATAATTCTCCTCTGTCCACAACTGAGATTCTGAATTTCTCAAATTATTAAATGGAACTCCCAATGGTGATGCCCCACTCAGGTATAAATCATCTTCACCTGCACCAATCAATTTTAAGCGAGTGGGCTCATCCACACAAGTAGCCTCAGGCACTAATAAAAATGGCGATGCTATACCCACTTGATCCATGCCAAAATCTTTCACTAATCGATCAATTTCTCCTGTTGTACCAATGCCACCTTGCACCGTAATAAGTGGCTCATGAGTATTGACTATCTGCGGGAATCCCCAGCCCATTTTTTCATAATACTTTTCAATAAGGGGTCTAAATGAAACGGATAACTGATTTCGTTTCTCCCGAATTTCCTTTAATAATACCGGTAATAACTCACCATTGGATGCGAAGGCATGCCCGCCACAATTTAATCCTGATTCAATACGGAATTCATGAACTTCAAGACCTTTTTTCGCCAGAAATTTCCCTTGAATAAGCGCAGACCTAAAATCACTTACTTTTAGAATAATTTTCTTTTTTATTTTTCCCGAGGCATCCCGATAAAAATCTTTAAACTCGGTCATATAGCTATACAACCCTTGATTAATTCCTGCCGAAAATATAATGCTGGATTCAAGTGAAGTACTGGCATATCCACGTAATGCTGAACGCGCATCACTATATATTTCACTTAGGGGATTACCATTTTTATCTGTGTTCATTCGATCAACTTTTGCCATAATGTTTACATCGATGGAGCCCGGACTCATTTGACTTGATAATTCTACTGCCTTTTTATCTCTTAATTCACTGGGATCCATTTTTAATAATTTTTGCCATTCTATTCTTAATAGATTATTTTCTGGCAACATTTTAAAATATTTTTCTTTATCATTCTGCTCGAAAAAAGGTAATGCCTGAACTGCTTTAAAATTCTTTTCTACAATCACTTTCACCATTTCCAAATAGGCAGAAATCCGTTTTGCGCGCCCGTCTTCCGCCCATCGTGGAATTACTGAATAAGGTAGTGAATATTCATTACAGTAGTGTTTTCGTATTTTTTCTACGAGTAAATCATCGATAATTGAAATAACCGTAGATATTCCAAAATGTGCCACTCGGATGGCAGAATCAATTGAAAATCCTGTTCCCATAACAGGAATATGAATAATATGTGGAGATTTTTTCATTATAACCTTTAACTATTAGAGTAAATCTACTTTTACCAATGAAATAAATCAATTTTAATAATCAAATTTAGCATATTTCACCTTTAGCTTCCATATTATATATATTATAAAATTGATGTAAATTTGACAACTCATATGACAATAAATCCAGCAAAATATATTTTAAAGCGATATCATTCAGCGAACTTAAAACCCATTGAGCTTAAATGCATGCTCAATCTGTGGCTTCCATTTTTGTTTAATCGCATCCATATTGAGTATGTCTCGGATAATTTCTCTGCTATTGATGTTCGGTTAAAACATACCTTTTGGAATCGAAATCCCAATAAGGCTATTTGGGGGGGGTCAATTTTTAGCGCAGCCGATCCATTCTTTCCCATCATGTTGAAACAAAATGGATTATTACATGGATATGCCACTGATTTTTTTACTAAAGCCACCGAGGTAAAATATATTAAACCGGCAAGGACTGATATCATTTTCAAATTTAGATTATCAAATGAAGATGTTGATATTGCCATGAAAGCATTGATTAAAAATGGTAAGTATGACGGATGGCATGAAGTGGAAGGTATTAATGAAAATGGTGCCGTTTGTATTCGGGCACGAATACAAAGTTATCTACGATTACGATAATTAAAAAGCCCAGCAACCACCGGGCTTTTTAATTAAATTTATATTCTTATTAGTATCCCATATCCATTCCACCAGTATCACCTTCTCCTCTACCATTTCGTTTCTCTTCCTGCATTTTACCGAAGTTATATTTAAGGCTTAATGAAAAAGTTCTGCCCCCTCTAGAAGCTAAAATTTCTGTATGTTCCTTGCCTGGTATAAAATCATCTATATCGTCAATATTTACTAGTGGTTTTGTACGATTCATTTGGAATCCACCTTTATCAAAAATATTATCAATACTAAATGAAATAGTTGCTCTGTCATCAAATAAGGATTTTGAAATTCCTG
>JABHHG010000210.1 GCA_018671635.1 Fidelibacterota bacterium
AAAACTTATATGATATTATTGAGCTTCAGCTTAAAGATCTTCATTCTAATCTTACTAACAAAAATAATAAGTTAAAAGTTACTAAGACAGCAAAAGACATTTTAATACAGGATGGAAGCCATCGCGAATGGGGAGCTCGTCCATTAAGAAGAGCTATTCAGAATGAAATAGAAAATGTAATTTCATCAAAATTTCTTAATAGTGATTTTCTAGAAGATGGAATTATTACCATAAAAGGTAAATCCGGTAAGCTAGATTTCAGCCAAAAGTTAATTCAAGCCAAAAAAGAAATAAAAGATAAAGTGTCATAGTTTTTAGATTCTTAATTTAAAGTCTGCCAAAATGTCTGACTAGCTGCACCCGGCATAATTATTGAATTAAGCTGGGTGTTGTTTTTTATAAAGATATAATAAGCTAAGGATTGATTATGAGTAAGATTATTGGAATTGATTTAGGAACTACAAATTCATGTGTAGCAGTTATGGAAGGTGGTAGCCCCACTGTTATTACAAACGCTGAAGGTGGACGTACAACTCCATCAGTAGTCGCGTTCACAAAAAATGGTGAAACATTAGTTGGGCAGCCTGCAAAACGTCAGGCAGTAACAAATCCCACTAATACAATTTTCTCTGCAAAGCGATTTATTGGACGTATGTTTGATGAAGTTGGCACAGAGATAAGTGAAATGCCTTATGATTTTAAAAAAGGTAAGAACGGTGAATTGAAAATTATTTCAAATGAAAATGAATATGCTCCGCCACAAATTAGCGCAATCATATTGCAAAAAATAAAGCTAACAGCAGAAGAATATTTAGGTGAGACAGTTACTGACGCTGTGATTACAGTACCAGCCTACTTTAATGATAGTCAACGTCAAGCAACTAAGGATGCTGGTGCAATTGCAGGTCTAAACGTAAGAAGAATTATTAATGAACCTACTGCTGCTGCGCTTGCTTATGGCTTAGATTCTAAAAAAGATGAAAAAATCGCAGTTTTTGATTTAGGTGGTGGAACCTTCGATATTTCAATATTAGAAATTGGTGATGGTGTTTTTGAAGTTAAATCTACAAATGGAGATACTCATCTTGGTGGTGATGACTTCGATCAAGCCTTAGTTTCTTGGCTAATTAATGAATTTAAAACTTCAGATGGTATTGATCTCGGCAATGACGCTATGGCACTTCAACGATTGCGCGAAGCAGCGGAAAAGGCAAAGTGTGAGCTATCATCATCAAAACAAACAAATATCAATTTACCATTCATCACTGCTGATGCAAGTGGACCTAAACATTTAAACTTATCTTTGACTCGTGCAAAATTTGAATCTCTTGTCGATGACTTAATAACGCGTACTGAAAGTCCATGTGTTAAAGCATTGAAAGATGCTGGCTTAAGCAAGAATGATATAGATGAAGTCATTATTGTTGGAGGCTCTTCAAGAATCCCTAAAGTACAAGAGTTAGTAAAAACTATTTTTGGCAAGGAACCTAATAAAGGTGTAAATCCTGATGAAGTTGTAGCAATTGGGGCTGGCATCCAAGGTGGAGTGTTAGCAGGTGACGTAGATGATATTTTACTATTAGATGTTACGCCTCTTTCATTGGGTATTGAAACTTTAGGTGGAGTTTTTACCAGATTGATAGAATCCAATACTACAATACCAGCAAAAAAGAGTCAAGTTTTCTCAACTGCAGCGGATAATCAGCCATCTGTTGAGATTCATGTCCAACAAGGTGAAAGACAAATGTCTATAGATAATAAGTCTTTAGGCAGATTTCATTTAGATGGTATCCCTCCAGCTCCTCGTGGAATTCCACAAGTTGAAGTAACCTTTGATATTGATGCAAACGGAATTTTAAATGTATCAGCAAGTGATAAGGCAACAGGGAAAGAGCAGTCGATACGCATTGAAGCTTCAAGCGGTCTCTCAGAAGAGGAAATTAATAAAATGAAGAGAGAGGCAGAAGAAAATGAAAAAGATGATATGGCAAAGCGTGATGTTGTGGATACTCATAATATTGCAGATCAATTAATTTATCAAACCGAGAAGCAAATTTCTGAAATGGATGACAAATTAACGGATGATGATAAAATGCCTGTCAATGCTGCCGTTGAACAACTTAAAGAGGCAAATAAAGGTACTGATATTGAAAGTATAAAAGAATATACTGAAGCATTAAATCAGGCCTGGAGCAAAGTTTCTGAAAAAGTTTATCAACAAACACAGGAAGATACTACAGCAAGTCCAACTGAAGAGGGCACTTCAAATAATGCATCAGAAGATAATATCGAGGATGCTGATTTTGAAGTAGTTGAAGATGAAGCAGAGTAACTAAAAACTCATTTTCAGTTTATTTAAGAAGGGGCAACAAAAGTTGCCCCTTCTTGTTTTTATAAGAAACTTGAAGTGATGTAATTTAGTATAAGCGCAATGCAGAGAATTATCAATTTATTTAAATGGTTTAATAAGCTTTTATTGGCAGGTGTAATTATTCTTTTAATTACTCTTGCGATATTTTTAAATAAACCATCCTTATTTATAAATGATATCGAGAATATTACTTCCGATATTATTAATCAAAATTTAAATTCCAGTTTTAAAATAAAAATTTCATCCATTGACGGAAACTTTGTAAGTGGATTCTATGTTAAAAATACCAAAGTATTTTTAAATTCAGAGATAATATCAAGCATTGATTCAGTATACATAAATCCGAATATTTCCGACTTATTTTTATTAAACATATCCT
>JABHHG010000058.1 GCA_018671635.1 Fidelibacterota bacterium
CAAACATACCCTTTTACGAAATTTCCCATTGGTGGGCTGGGCTCGGTATTTCATGGAAATTTTGCGCCCCAAAATTTACCAATATTTTATTGAGTCCGATTTAGATGGTCGCCCCATCAGTCGTATTTTTAGGTCAGTGGTGTATCAACGTGCGAAAAAGGTTGTGGATACGACGCCATTTGGTACTCAGTTGGATGTGTACCGTGTGGGCTACGAATGGATGAGCCATTCCCTCAATGCCATTAATGGTGTGGACTGCAAAATGGATTTGCGAATTAATGTGGGGAGTTCACAATGTACCCAACCCTATTCGTCATCCATTTTCAATATTTCAGCAATGAGCTTTGGCTCACTCAGTAAAAATGCAATTATGGCGTTGAATGGTGGCGCTCGAATTGGTCAATTTTCTCATAATACAGGAGAGGGAGGACTTAGCCCTTATCACGATGAACCGGGCGGAGATTTGGTGTGGCAAATTGGTACGGGCTATTTTGGATGTCGTGATGATGATGGAAACTTTAGTCCAGATATGTTTGCTAAAAACGCACAACGTGATAATGTAAAAATGATTGAAATCAAACTTTCACAAGGGGCAAAGCCAGGGCATGGGGGAATACTCCCCGCAAAGAAAAATACCCCTGAAATTGCAGCTATTCGAAATATTGAACCATTTACCCGAGTGGTTTCACCACCAGCACATGCTGAATTTTCAAATCCTATTGAACTATTAAACTTTGTAAAACAACTTCGTGATTTATCGGGTGGTAAGCCTGTTGGTATCAAACTCTGTGTAGGAAATCCCCGAGAAATATTTAGCATCTGTAAAGGCATGCGAGATACTGGCATCTATATAGATTTCATTAATGTTGATGGCGGTGAGGGTGGCACTGGTGCGGCACCATTAGAATACACCAACTCGGTGGGAATGCCTCTGCGAGATGGGTTGGCATTGGTGGTTGATTGCTTGAATGGATTCGATTTGAAAAAAGAGGTGAGGGTGAGTGCCAGTGGTAAAATTATCTCTGCATTTCAGCTCATCAAAAATTTAGCAATCGGTGCCGACATTACCAATAGTGCCCGCGCCATGATGTTGGCATTGGGATGCATCCAAGCATTAGAATGTAATAAAAATAATTGTCCCACAGGAATTGCGACTCAAGATCCTCAACTTACCGTAGGCTTAGTGGTTGAAGATAAAGAACAACGGGTGGCAAATTATCAGAATGAGACTATCAGAAATGTGGTAGAACTTTTATCTGCAGCCGGTTTACATGGCAATGATGGATTAGTACAACTGAATCGATCAATGATTAACCGTCGAGTGAGTCAGTCTGAAGTGATGCGTTATGTTGATATTTTTCCCAATGTGCCGGCAGGGAGTTTTTTGAATGATAACATCCCTCAAAAGTATATTGAATTTTATAATTCTGCGGAAGCAACTGCATTTTAATGTCTGAAATTCAATACGATTATATCATCATCGGTTCTGGATTTGGTGGGTCTGTGTCTGCACTTCGCCTCGCCGAAAAAGGCTATAAAGTGGTGGTGTTAGAACAGGGAAAACGTTTTGAGGCCAAAGACTTCCCCAAGACAAATTGGAATTTTAGAAAATACTTTTGGTTTCCAAAAATGCGAATGTTTGGCATCCAAGCCATGACCATGTTTCGAGATGTATTCATCCTTCATGGTGCCGGTGTAGGCGGTGGGAGTTTGGTGTATGCCAATAATCTTATTACCCCCAGCGATGAAGTTTTGAATAATCCTAATTGGGGGGTTCAAAATTGGAAAGATATGGTGACTCCGTTCTACCAAAAAGCTAAATTTATGTTGGGCGCTACCACCCATACGATTACCACTCCTGCTGACGAACTTTTACGAAAATGTGCGCAAGAAATTACCAGTGAAGATACCTTTCATTATAATGATGTGGGCGTCTATTTTGGTAGAAGTGGTGAAACGGTTGCCGACCCTTATTTTGATGGTGAAGGCCCAGATCGTACCGGCTGTGTGCTATGTGGTGGATGTATGGTGGGATGCCAATTTAATTCCAAAAATACATTAGACAAAAATTACCTCTATTTGGCTGAAAAATTAGGGGTGGAGATTATTCCAGAGACACAGGTTAATAATATAATTCCCACTGAAAATGGATATGAACTCATCACCAAAAAATCTACTTCATATTTTAGTGCCACGAAAAAATTTATAACAAAAGGGGTTGTGCTTTCTGGAGGTGTGATGGGGTCGGTAAAATTATTGTTTCAGTGTAAGCAGTCCACCATGCCCAACATTTCTGATCAATTGGGACAATTCATATCCACCAATAATGAGGCACTCACTGGCGTGATGGCATCAGATGATTCTGTAGATTATTCAACGGGGATATCAATAACCTCTGGGGTTTACCCCGATGAAAATACCCATATTGAAACGGTTCGATATGGAGCTGGGCAAGATGCACTTTCTCCCCTTACGGCACCACTAGTGGGTGGGGGAAATTATCCGCGACAACTTTATTTTATGGCATCATTGATTCGAAATCCATTGAAGTTTTTCACGACGAAGTGGCCTAGAAATTGGGCAAAACGAACCACCATATTACTGGTGATGCAGAAAATTGATTCATACATGGCGTTCAGCTACAAGCCTCGATGGTGGCGATTGGGCGGAAAATCAATGAACTCCGTGGTGCAGAAAAAAGATAAGGTGCCCGCGTATATTCCCATTGCCAATAAAATGGCAGATTCTATGGCGAAGAAGATTGGGGGAACTCCCCTCAGCGTTTTGCCAGAAGTCGTTTTTGACACGGCCACCACCGCCCATATTTTAGGGGGATGCCGTATGTCAGATTCTCCCGAGACTGGAGTGATTGACCGAAATGGGCAACTGCATGGCTATGATAATTTTTATGTGGTGGATGGTTCAATTGTGCCGGTGAATTTAGGGGTGAATCCCAGTTTGACCATTACGGCATTGGCTGAATATGTAATGGATAAATTCCCTACAAAATCATAGATTGTATTGTAGAAAAATTCATAGAAAAATTCTTTCACTCACGTTTGTAAATCCTGTAATTTTATCCCGTCGAATTTGATATATTCTAAATGCTTAAGACTTAATGTCAACAGTTATTTAATGCACCCGTGGCTCAACTGGATAGAGCTCTGGATTTCGGCTCCAGTGGTTACAGGTTCGAATCCTGTCGGGTGTACACTTAAATTCCCCTCGGTAAATGAGGGGTTTTTAATGTACCACACTTATGTCTGGTTAATGTTAAAAAAGAGCTATTTACGACATATTTGGACATAAATAGGACATACGAAATTTAAGTATTTCGTGACTTTTAATCAATTCATTATAAAGAAAAAGGAGCCCCCTAAAAGGCTCCCTTTTTCGTCTATATCGACACTTTACCACCCATTCACTGCCCTCTTAGGTCACTGAGACAATAGCCTCATCCCAAACACATTTTTTCAAC
>JABHHG010000154.1 GCA_018671635.1 Fidelibacterota bacterium
ATCATTAATTATTACACTATGTACAAAAATTGCAGGTTGAGTATATTGGGTTTGCTTTAGCGTTTCATCTGGACCTTCAAAGGCAATATTAGAAAGATCATACCCTAAAATATTATTGGCTTGTTCAAAGCGATCTTTTGCAAATTGAAAATCATCGAAGAGATCTTTTGCCATCCCCACAAATTGTGAGCCTTGTCCAGGGAATAAGAATGCTTGATTCATCTAGCTATCCATTCCCCATTTAATATATGTGGCACCCCATGTAAATCCAGCACCAAAAGAGGCAAGAATTAAGTTGTCCCCTTTTTTCAATCGTTTAGTTTCAACAGCTTCTACGATTCCAATAGGAATCGTCCCTGCAGTTGTATTGGCATATTTACTAATATTAATTAATACTTTTTCATCGGGGAGGCCTAATCGTTTGGCGGCAGCATCAATGATGCGTTTATTGGCTTGATGGGGGATAAATAAGTCAATATCATCATTGGTTAAATTATTTCTAGATGCTACTTCATAAGAGATATCAGCCATTCCTTTTACAGCAAACTTATATACGGTTCTGCCATCTTGTTGAATATAATGCATTTTTTTATCAACGGTTTCGTGACTGGCTCTATGTAAACTACCTCCCGCAGGCATTTTAAGATAATCACCACCGCCACCATCAACTCGCATAATGGCATCAATTACACCATATTCTTCTGAGGGTTCAAGGAGTACTGCTCCAGCACCATCACCGAAAAGAATACACGTATTTCTATCTTCATAATCCAAAATAGAGCTCATTGTATCTACACCAACAATAAGGACCTTTTCACATTGGCCAGATTCAATGAGTGCAGAGCCTGATTGAAGGGCAAAAATGAATCCAGAACATGCAGCAGAGAGATCATATCCCCACGCATTCGTGGCACCAATACGATGTTGGATTAACGCAGCACAAGATGGGAAAAGCATATCTGGAGTAACGGTACCCACAATAATTGCATCAATTTCAGTAGGATCTAAATTACGTGAATCTAAAATTTGTTGGATGGCATTGACAGACATCTCTACGGATGCCTCACCTTTATCTACAATTCGTCGCTCTTGTATGCCCGTACGCGTACGAATCCATTCATCATTTGTGTCCACCATTTTTTCAAGGTCGGCATTTGTGAGAATATTTTTAGGGAGATATTTCCCTACAGCAGTTATGTTTGCGTTACGCAGTTTGGGTTTCATTAACGGTTGTATTTTCTTCGAATATATCCATGTGTTTTGACATTCTGTCTGCAATTTCATTAATTAGATTTGCGTCATGGAATTTTTTCACAGCAATAATTGCATTTTTAATAGATCGTTTGGATGAGGAGCCATGGCATTTCATCACAATACCATTGATCCCTAATAAAGGAGTTCCACCATGTTCTTCATAATCATATTTTGTTTTCAAGTTTCCAAGAATTGGCATAAATTGTGATACATCTGTTCCATTGTCTGAAAGGCTATCCTTCAAAAATTCAGTAATATTTTTAAATAATCCTTCTGTAAGTTTTAAAATAATATTACCGGTAAAGCCATCACAAACGATAACATCAACATCACCATTAAGAAAGTATCGAGATTCAATATTGCCTACAAAATTCTCAATATGACCTTTTAAAAGGGGATAGGCAGAACGAGAAAGTTCATTTCCCTTACCTTCTTCAGAACCAATATTGATGAGAGCAACACGTGGTGATTTTACATTTTCTTGTACTTCAAGATATGCACTTGCCATCAATGCAAATTGTACAAGGTGTTGTGGTTTTACATCTGCATTTGCACCAGCATCACAGAGTATAACACCACCTTTTTCAGTGGGAATAAATGGTGCTAATGCGGGTCTGCGAATTCCACTAATTTTACCCAGCATGAAAAGAGAACTTGCCAATAATGCACCTGTATTCCCTGCACTAATGGCAGCATCAGCGTCACCATTTTTAATGAGATCAATGCATCTAACTAATGAGGAATCTGGTTTGGTTCTAAATATTCGTGATGGTTTTTCATCCATCTCAACCACTTCAGTGGTATGAATAATTTGAATATTATCAGCGAATTGAGGATATTTAGAAATAGCTTTCTCGATAGTTGGCTTATCACCAACCAATAAAAGCTGAGTTGCGGAATCTTTGGTTTCCTCTATATAAGAGAATGCACCTTCAATGTTAGAAAAAGGTGCAAGATCTCCGCCCATAACATCTAAGGCGATTTTCATATTTTTAGTACTTAAACGCCTTGAGCGGAAATTACAGGGGTCCCTTTATAATACCCGCAGTTTGCACATGCGCGGTAGGGTAATTTTTGATGGTTGCATTGTGAACATTTAGCAGTTTGTGGCGAAGCACATTTCCAATGCGTACGTCTTTTTCTGCTTCTTTGTTTCGAATGTCTTCTCTTTGGTACAGCCATTACTTACCTTCTTTGTTAAATAGTAGATTAAAATGCAGTATGTAATTTAAATATTTATTCTATCTCAAACCAAATTAAATGAATAGGATTAATTTTCATCAATTCTATCTACCCAAACAGAGCTTCCACGTAAACCTTCTATCTGTTTTTTTACTTTATTTGCTATGTCAATATCAGAAAAGTTACCTACACGAACACGCCACCAATACGCATTTTTATTCTCTATAAACACACGTTGTGTATAGGCATCAATACCATGTTTAGTTAATGAAAGTTGGTCTTTTCGTGCTTCTTCAAGACTGGGCCATGCAGCAACTTGAATGGTGAAATGTCGATTATCAACAGACTTCTTTTTAACTTGAACTTCTGTGGTAGTAGTTGTTGATGGTAGATTTACTTTCTCTGCTTCAACTTTTTTTGAAATAGGCTCATCAATTTGCTCTTCAGTTATTGTAGATTCTATAGGTGTTGGTTCGATTGGTTCTTCTGCAATTAAAAGAAAGGATTCTTCTCCCAACACATCACCTAACATATTCTCAACCACTAATGAAATTGAATATTCACCCGGGGTGTCTGGCGTAAACAACATAATGTCATCATTGATGATCCACTTTGAATCATTGCCTTTCGGCCCCTTTGGTGGTGTCCACATAAAACGAAGTTCTTCAGCCGTCTCCCAGCTTTGTGCAGATTGTACTTTTTGTGTCTTATTTACATCAACAATCTTAGGTTCAGACTTCGAACCGCATGCCGTTATAAGAAGAGAAACGGTGATGAGTAATGCTTTAAATCCCATTATATTTCCTTAGTTGTTAGCGATAAGTTCAGTATCTGGGAAGAAAAATGCAATTTCTTTTTGTGCATTCTCATCAGAATCTGAACCATGAACTGCATTTTCACCAATGCTGGTTGCAAATAATCGACGGATAGTACCTTCTGCAGCCTCTTCAGGATTAGTTGCACCAATAGTCTCTCTCCATGCAGGCACAGCATTATCTTTTTCTAATGCTAATACCATACACTGCCCAGAAGACATAAACTCAGTCAACTCACCAAAGAATGGTCTTTCTGCGTGAACGCCATAAAAACCTTCTGCTTGGGCCAATGTCATTTTGATTAATCTTGCTGATAGTACATTGAATCCAGCTTTTAGAATGTGGTCAAAAATTAATCCAGTATTATTATTTTTTACTGCATCGGGTTTAATAATTGCAAATGTTCTATTTGTCATTTTCTTTCCTTAAGTTAAGCAATAGCTTCTGTTTGTTGTACAAGCGCGGCCTTCATTTTTTGGCCAATTTCTGCTACGGATTCGCATACGTCAATTCCGCATTCTTTCATAATTCTCATTTTCGCTTCAGCAGTATCATCCCCACCTGAAACAATGGCACCAGCATGTCCCATACGTCGTCCCGGAGGTGCCGTTTGTCCTGCAATAAAACCAACGATTGGTTTAGTTACATTTTCTTTAGCCCATCGAGCTGCTTCAATTTCCATTGGGCCACCAATCTCGCCAATTAAAACAATACCTTCAGTCTCAGGGTCGGCCTCAAATAATTCTAATGCGTCACGCATATCGGTACCAATTATAGGGTCACCACCAATTCCAAGTGCAGTGGTTTGTCCCATGCCATTGCTGACCAATTGGCCAATAGCTTCGTAGGTGAGTGTCCCTGATTTAGAGATGACACCAATATTTCCTTTTTTGCAGATGAATCCAGGCATGATGCCTAATTTGCATTCATCAACGGTAATGATTCCAGGGCAATTAGGTCCAATTAAACGTGTACCATTTTCATCAATAACCCGTTTAACTTTCACCATATCTTGAACCGGAATACCTTCGGTAATACAAACAATAAGGTCCATGCCAGCGTAGGATGCTTCAATTACAGCTTCAGCAGCAAATGGAGGTGGTACGAAAATAATTGATGTATCTGCCCCAGCTTCATTTTTTGCTTCTTCAACTGAATTGTAAACGGGTATTCTACCATCTAATGCGGTTTGCCCACCCTTTCCGGGAGTAACTCCGGCAACAATATTGGTTCCATAATCTAACATTTGTGTGGCGTGGAATGACCCTTCTGAACCGGTAATCCCTTGTACTACAACTCTTGAGTTTTTATTTACTAATATAGACATTTCTTCTCCTTAAATGGCCAATGCGGCGTTAACAGCTTTAGTTGCAGCATCTTGAATACTATCAGCAGCAATAATTGCAACACCAGAATCGGCTAATATTTGCTTGGCTTCAATGGCATTTGTACCTTCTAATCGAACAATCACAGGTACATCTAAATTCAATTCTTTTACCGCTTGAACTACTCCATTTGCCACACGGTCACATCTTACAATACCACCGAAAATGTTGATGATAATGGCTTTTACATTTTCATCTTTCAAGATGATTTTGAATCCATTTTTTACCGTTTCAACATTGGCAGCACCACCAACATCTAAGAAATTTGCCGGTTCACCACCTGCAAGTTTGATGATGTCCATAGTGGCCATGGCTAATCCAGCACCGTTTACCATACATCCAACATTACCATCAAGTTTGATATAATTCAAATTGAATTGACTAGCCTCAAGTTCAGTAGGGTCTTCTTCAAAATTATCGCGCATTTCTGCAATTTCTTTTTGACGATACATAGCATTACCATCAAAATTAAATTTTGCATCCAAAGCAATGATTCTACCATCATCTGTAAGCACCAATGGATTTACCTCAACAATTGTGGCATCCGTTTCAGTATAACATTTATACATATTTACGAACACTTTGCATGCTGTTTTAAATGCATCACCGGTTAAGCCTAACCCAAAAGCCAGTTTACGGGCTTGAAAAGATTTTATGCCAAGTAAGGGATCAACCCATTCTTTTACAATTTTATCAGGTGTTTCTTCCGCAACTTTTTCGATGTCCATTCCACCTTCGGTAGAAACCATAAAAACATCTTTACCAGTAGAGCGATCTAAAGTGATGGCAACATAAAATTCTTCTTCAATATCAAGGGCTTCAGTTATATATAATTTTCTCACCTTTTGTCCGTTGGGACCAGTTTGATGCGTGATAAGATCCATGCCTAAAATATTGGTGGCATTTTCTAATGCTGATTCTGGACTAGGGGAATATTTTACGCCGCCACCCATTCCGCGACCGCCTGCATGGATTTGGGCTTTCACCACAACCGCATCAGAATTGAAATCTTTTCTAACATTCTCAATAGTAGATGCTACTTGGGATAAGTCTTCAACCACGTATCCATCTTGAATTGGCACATTGTACTTCTTAAGAAGTGCCTTGCCTTGATACTCATGTATTTTCATTCGTTTCCTTTATTGGTAATAATTGTTCCTGCATTGCCATGAATAGCATCCTCAATTTTATCAAGTGAGGTAATAACTACTTTTTGGCCATGATATTTTAAAAAATAAATCCCGGCACGAATCTTGGGAGCCATACTGCCTTCGCCAAACTCCCCATTTTCAAGCCAAGTTTCCACTTCTGATGTTGTTGCATTGGTAATGGATTTCTGTTCTGGTGTATTGAAATTTAAATAGATATTGTCAACATCGGTGACAATAAATAATTCTTCGGCTTTTAGAACTCGCCCCAATAAAGCTGCGGACATATCTTTATCGATGACCCCATCTAAACCATTTAAGGATCCATCAGATTTATTAAATGCGGGAATTCCACCACCACCACCGGCAATAACAATGGTGCCGAATTCCACTAAATGTTTAATTGAGCGACCATTGAAAATGTATAATGGAGTGGGAGAAGGTACTACACGACGCCATTCTCCGGGTTCTTGCTCTTTTAGTTTCCAGCCATATTTTGACACCATCTTTTCGGCATCTTCTGCAGAATATCGTTTTCCGATAAATTTGTTTGGATTGTCAATGGCAGAATCATTGCCATCCACTTTCATTTGAGAAATAAAAGTAACTACTTCACGCTCGGTATCCTCGGCATATAATTCATTTTGTAATGATTGCTGAATCATATACCCAATTGCACCTTGAGTATTGGCTACTAAAACACCTAATGGAAGTGGTGGAATCACTGATTCGGTCATCTCTGTTTTTAAGAGTTCGGCTCCAACTTGCGGTCCGTTACCATGAGTGATGCAAATATTATAGCGTTTCTTTACGAAGCTCATGACACTTTTTAAGCTATCTCTGGTATGCTTAAATTGTTGCTCAATGGTTCCCGCTTCATTTTTGGGAGATATAGCGTTTCCACCAAGTGCAATAATTACGGTTGGGTTCTGTCTACTCATAATTCATCTCACGAATAAGTGGAAGTGTCAAGCACCTTGCTCCACCACGACCACGAGATAGCTCTGAGCCTTCGATGGTAATCATCACTTTCCCCTCATCAAATCGCTGAGGATCAGCTAGAAATGTTTGTGCGGTTGTTACGGTATAACCATTATTTCTAAGCTCTTCTAGAGTTTTTATATTTCGTTCATATCCAATGATTACCCCTGGCTTAATAGCAAATGCATTCGCACCTTCAGTCCACTGCTCTCTGTCTTGATTAAGAGGACTGTCCCCACCACATTTGATAGGGTTTAATATAATTCCATCCTCAGCTAAGAGCTCTAGCAATGTCTTGCTATCTGGTGATGAATTAGCTACGGTATCACCTTCCTGGAGCCTATAAGTCATAATAGACTGACCTTTATACACTCCATCTAAAAATAGAGGAGGGTATACTAAGGCCTCATCTTTATTTATCCGTGTAAAAATTGTATCTAGATGCATGAGGGACCGCAATTTGGGTAAATCAACGGCATAGACATGAGTGAAGCCTTGCTCAAAGAAAAGCGGGAGGAGTGCGTCAATAGTTTCTGATGGTGTACGCTCACTCATACCGATACATATTGCACCCTCACCAAATACTATAATATCTCCGCCTTCAACTGAAAGCTGAGGGTGCTTTTGGTGAAAGTCATATATATTTACATCATTAAATGATGGATGGTGCGCAATCACAAATTTGGCTAGAATATTTTCACGTTTTCTTACTCGGCGACGGCCCCATGTTAATAAAATAGTATTACCTACAACCGCTGCAATATCACGCGTGAATATGAGATTTGGTACTGGATATTTGAAGTAAGATATCTCATCATTATGTATATCTGATCCAGAAAGGAGTACATGAATCAGATTATCGCTATTCATACTATTGAGTTCAGATTTTTTGCTATTACTTAGTTCATGATTATAGCTCTCAGCCTCTAAAAAACAACATTCATCAATTAAGCCTTTTCGAGTATCCCCATCATCTAATATCTCATGTAGTAAATCCGTAAATTGAATTGTATTATCATTACCGGTAAAATATGATAGTACATTGGTGAGTTGATGATGCTCATTAGCTGCACGTTCCGGTTGAATTAAGTCATCAAACAGTAAGTAGTCAGGGTTGTGTACCAAACTCCCATTTTCAGGTACCCACTCAACAATATTGTGCGGACTCACGAACCGATGCTCATCACCAGGGCAGTGAACAATCACCGATTTTAATGCAGTTATTTCAGATGAAATATGTACCATGGTATTTATTCAGTCTCTAGGAAAGGGTAGCGATAATCAGTAGCCGGCACAAAGGTTTCTTTAATCGTTCTCTGGGATACCCATCGCATAAGATTTGCAGGAGAGCCAGCCTTATCATTGGTTCCTGAAGCACGGCTTCCACCAAAAGGTTGCTGTCCAACAACCGCACCGGTGGGCTTATCGTTTACATAAAAGTTACCTGCGGAATGAACTAATAGTTTTCTTGCTGTATTAATAGCTTCG
>JABHHG010000171.1 GCA_018671635.1 Fidelibacterota bacterium
CTGGTATCAAGCCCGAATGGCTTTGAAGAACTAAATTCTTTTACACCAATCCAGAAATCACCACTCACAACGAGACCTTGGTCAGAAATATCTTTTTCATTCCAGCCCGCAAGTAAACCACTGGCAATAATACCACTGTAAAGCTGTGTACCTGGAGCACCACCGTCATCTTCCCAAACTCTTAGATAGAATGCACCCCCATCTTCAGTTTGGAACCATTTAAATCTAACCACATCTTCACCAGCAGTATTTGCAGAGAATCTAACTGCTGAATAATTTGATGATCCTGCATTAAATGAGGCTTCATTTGAACCATCATCATACGAATCTTCATGTACGGTCATCGATTGCGGTGTGGCAGAATCCATATTGGATGAACCAGATTCTTCACCATCTCCATATGTAGCTGAAACTGTATATTCATAAGTCATGTTATTTTCAACATCGCCATCAGTATAGCTATTGCTAAAAAGGCCACCCATAAGCATAACTTCATCACGATATACATTATAGGTTACGTTTGCACTTTCAAAGCTAATGTTTGCACGTATACCCCACTCACCCTCAAAGCTACCATCAGAAGAGAGCTCTGAATCCCATGAACCCAAGCCATTAGTGCCTGTAAAATTGAAATAGCTGTGATTATCTGTCCACGAAACTGTTTCATCTAAAAAGGCAGCATATGTACTACTAAATGTATGTCCAATAATATAGCTACCCGACATTTCCCAGGCTCCTCCAAAATCAGCTAAATCTAACTGGTTCCAGCCAGCAACAAAAGTCATTGTATTTACACCAATACAGCCTACTGGATCAGGACCATATAGCGTACCTATTGTTCCAAATGCACATATATCCATATCATAGTCACTTGGATTACTGGCATCATGATAAATCCACACTGTATTAACAGTTGATGGAGCTCCAAAGACAAAAGACGTACCAGCCCAACCTTCAGAGTCTTCAGTAACCATTGAGATGCCATTAGAGAATTCATTATTATCATAAATAAAATTATCTGTACCGCTAGCGTTCATATCATCCCATGACAACATAACCTCACTGTCACCAGCCTCAGCCATTAAATTTTGTGGCGCCGGATAGGAACCAGATGAGATTTTATAAATAGTTAAATCATCAATCCATAAACCTGTACCGGCAAGTGTATTGTCTTCATCATAACGAGATTGGAATTTGAAGATAACATCCTTCCCTGCAAAATCACTGATTTCCATAAACATATTTCCGTTAAATGGATATCCAGGTAAATACGATGTCCAGCCCAATGCACCGGGCTGTGTTTCATCACCATATTCATAGAATTGATCTACCCAAACCGCACCAGACGCACTCATGGTTTCATCATCATCTCCACTATCACTAAATGCACCACCAGAAACTAGAATATTATCCACTTGAAATCCATCAATAGCCGCATCATCAATAGTAGAGTAGGCTGGGTCAGAATAGAATGCAAATCGAATGATTGCATCTTCTCCAGCATATGCTGAAAGATCAAAGTTTACATTATGCCAATCTTCTTCGCCACCCCAACCAGGAAGACCCAAAATGCCATTATGAATGGTACCATAACCACATTCAAAATCATAGTCGTCAGAGCCATTTATAGTCATAAAAGACAAGCCACCATCAGTAGAAATTTGAACATTTGCCTGATCCCAACCGTCAATAGGGCCACCATTCAAGCATTCACCATCCACGCCTGAAACTCCAGCAAAACTTTCAATGCCCCAGCGCATATCAGCTGAAAGAGTACCACCTGCAGGAACGTTAAATGATGGGGTATCTAAGTATTGCGCCCAAGAATCAAGGTATCCACCTATTTCTTCATCACCACACCACCAGCTATTGCCGTCAGTGGAATTATGATCAGATGTATGCCAAGAAAGTGCGTCAATATCCATTATTGATAATGCCCAGTAATCGGCTAGATATTGAGATTCATCATCAGGAGTACTAGGGTCATCTGCCTGAGTAAAGTCAGGCATATCACAATGAAGGTCAAATTTATAATGCATCATTTCACCTTCACCCAATGCAGGTAAAGTAATTAGCGGTGAAAACATATCAAAGCTATCCCATTCACCCGTATCATTATCATCAGGTGAATTCATACTATGGGTTTCAGAACTATAGCTTTCATCTGAAAGCATCCAGCCGCTACCTGTATTCCAGCCACTCACATCGCCTTCAAAATCTTCTACATGTAAAATAATTTCCTCACGCGTTGATGGAATAACTGGACTCTCAACATCAACAACTATAGGCTGTGAACTTTGATTTGAAATTATGACTGGGTTTGTTTTAACGGTTGGAGCTAAATCCCTCGCAAAAACAAAAGCCAGCGAAAATGTTACTACATTTATCAATATTTTCTTCATACAAAACCCTTCTTCATTATTAATTAATTTCCCCACGCCACAAATTGAACTTCTTTCTTTGTGGAGAGCAGTAAATATACATAAACCAACCGTAGATGTAATATATATTTTTTACGCCTACACGTGGTGAATTTTACAACTGATGTCTGAATTATTTATTAGGGAAGATGTAACAGAGTGTTAAAACCCGAACCGTAGCCCGAATTGGTGAGTATTTTTTAAGATACCAAAATCAGCATAGGCATAATCAACATAAATTCCGCCTACTTTTACACCACCCCCCAGACTTAAACCTGCTGTAGAATGGCCAATATGGGTTCCAGTTCGCAAGAATACGCTTTCATTCCACGCATATTCTGCGCCCATACTATAATATAAAGTATAATCTATTGGGTTAATGGCGTCTGCACTGATAGTAAATCTTTGATTCTCCATCTGTATAAATGAATGCTCTCCCATCCCGATTATGTCATTTTTTATCCCCAATCGAAAAGTCATGGGCAGAGAGAAAGATCCGGTCTTCTCTAACATTACTCCATTTACATTATCTTCTTCAGACACATTCTTCTCTAGCCCTTCTCCATGGAACTTTACATCAGGACCAAAACTATTTACAGACATACCCAAAACAAAACC
>JABHHG010000175.1 GCA_018671635.1 Fidelibacterota bacterium
AAACTTAATTCCTAATAAGCTCAGGAACTTCCTTCTAACAACTAACCCTAATCCACACTTAAATTTTACACAAAGCACATGAGGGAATATGGAATTTTACCAAAGTTTATTTTATGCCACTCCAATATTCACATCCTTTATAATTATTGAAATTATTTGGGGGAGGGTGATTGGCAATGATGTATATCATAATATTCCTGATGCATTGGCCAGTCTCAGTTCGGGGATTGCTAATATCATTGTGAAGACCATGGGAATTTATATAACCATTATTGGCTATACTTGGTTTTTCAATAAAGTGGCCATTTTTACTATTTCTCCCTATTCGGTATGGGCATGGATTATTACCTTTGCGGCTCTGGATTTTTCAGGATATTGGATTCATCGCTGGTCGCATCGAAGTAATTTTTTATGGCAAACCCATTTGGTGCATCACAGTAGTGAAGAATATAATCTGGCGGTAGCGCTCCGTCAGTCCACATCAAGCCTTTTTGAGTATAGTGGATTCTTACTCATTCCTGCCGCCATTATGGGCGTACCTCCAGAAATGATTGCCGTGGGTAGCTTTATACATCTATACATGCAATATTGGTATCATACTCAACTCATCAATAAAATGGGGTTTTTAGATAAAATTATCGTAACACCCACTCATCATCGTGTACATCATGCCATGAATCCAGAATATATGGATAGAAATTTTGGACAAATATTTATGGTTTGGGATCATCTATTTGGTACCTTTCAAAAGGAGTTAGATGATGTGCCACCTGTTTATGGAATAACAGTTCCGGTGCAAACATGGAATCCATTCAAAATTGATTATATGCATTGGTGGAGTATGTTAAAAGATACTTGGCGTGCTGATAAATGGATGGATAAGTTAAATGTGTGGATACGCACTACAGGATGGCGACCGGTTGATCATGATGAGAAATATCCATTGGGGAAAATTGAAGACACATCTCAGCTGAAAAAATATTCCACAGAAATTTCATTTTCCCTGAAATTATGGAGTTTCTTTGAGGTTGCGTTGGTGGCATACCCGCTCACTATGTTATTCTTTTGGATGCTATCTCAAGGCATAAGTCTCGAAGAAAAAGTATTGTTTGCGGCATTTTCACTCTTTAGTATATTCACCTATACCACCTCTATGGAGGGGAAGTCCACACGATTTTTAAACACTTTACGTTTATTCTTTTCAATGGGAATTATACTTTTATCGGCAAATAATAATTTCAGTTTTAATTTATTGACCTATCCGTTAACACCTGTGATATTGGGATTTTATTCCATTTCCACCATTCTTTCATTTTTAAGACTAGAAAAACGTCAAATCGTATAATTTAAATGTCTAAAGCTTCACAGATAATAATCACCGGTATGGGGAGTATTTCTCCAATAGGGGCTGACCCCAATACAATGTGGCGCAATTATCGTAAAGGCATGACTAAAATTCAGAATGTGAAAATTGGTGATGGCAATCTGTGTTGTGCCCCTTTGAGTGAAGCTGAAAATGATTGTATTGATGTAATTCGAAACGAGAATAAGCAATTCCGCCATATTGACCGTAGTGTACTCATGGCAATATACGCTTCTCGTCAAGCCACAAAAATGGCAGGGTGGGGAAATTCTACACAAGTGGGTGTAAGTATTGGCTCATCACGAGGGGCTACTGCCACATGGGAGGCACATCATCGATCGCTACTGACCCACGGAAAAGTTGCCCCGTTAGCATCTCCTACCACAACCTTGGGGAATATATCCTCTTGGGTAGCACAAGATCTAGAGATAAAAGGACCATCAATTTCTCACTCCATGACCTGTACCACTGGTATTCATTCCATCGCCAACGGAATGGCATGGCTCAAATCAAATATGTGTAATAGATTTTTATGTGGCGGAAGTGAAGCTGCCTTAACAAACTTTACCTATAAACAGTTCCAGGCGTTGGGATTGTATTCTCAGGATGTGGATGCTGAAAATCCGTGCATGCCATTTGTGGATGAAGAAATCACACAGAATCGATTAGTTCTGGGGGAAGGTGCCGCCGTATTTGCTTTAGAAAAATTTAATGATCATCATGAAAAGCATATTATTGCTACTATAAATGGATTAGGCTTTGGATTCGAGGCGCTCACGTCGTCCACATCAATTTCAGATTTAGGAGAGGGCTTGGAGAAATCTATGCTCAACGCTTTAGATGATGCATCAATAAATAATGTGGATGCCATTATTACGCATGCACCGGGAACCATTCATGGAGATGCCTCTGAGCTAAATGCTATTTATAAAGTATTTGGTGATGCCCATCCCATTTTGCTTTCTAACAAATGGATAATTGGCCATACTTTTGGTGCGTCGGCGGCATTGAGTATAGAGATGGCAATCCATGTTTTACATAATCAGGAATATACTGATTTTCCATATCCCACACGAATATCATCATCTAAGAAAGAGATTAAAACCATCATGATTAATGCAGCAGGATTTGGCGGGAATTGTGCGTCCTTGATTGTAAGTTGATAGTTTTCAGGTGATAGGTATTTAGATGACAATTTATATCCATCATTTTCAATCTAATCTCTAACGTCTAAGTGTCTAATTTCTAATTAAGAAACTAGCATCCAGTATTTAAATCACCCTATACAACAATGGTCGGCTCGGTGCCGCATCGCAGACAAAATGAGGGATTTGGATATTGAGGAAATAGAATCCATCTTCAACTGAGTTTGGGATATATGCCAATTCACTAATGGTTTTCTCAGATTTAGGATTCACCTCACCGTTGGGGTTGTTTCCATCGCCCCAGAAAATTCGATGATTTCCTAATATACCATTATCTGACATGCGATCCACAGAAGGTAAATCTACAATTATATGTTTGATACCCAATTCATGAATGTACCTGAGAGCTTTGTTGGTAAAAAATGGAGGCGGTGATTCATTGAATCGTATAAACTGTTTATTAGTAGAATTGGGTAGCGTTCTAATAATTAATGCCTGAGGACGAAGATGTTTCCATTTATCAAACTGAATTTTAATTGAATCTGCAGTAATGATGGATTCATCGCCACCCACATCACAATGGTAATTATCATCAGTCTGGTGGAATAATTTAGTTGTAACAGTAATGAGTACCGTTGGTAAAAGTCCATCTTTTAATAGACTGCCAATATCACCTGTATTTTCTAAAAGATGTCCAACCGATTCTGTATGGGTGCCCGAACAGTGAATATTAATGGATATTTCAGGTACATTGCAACTGGCACCATCTGCCACGGACCATGAATAGCCTCCCGTTTTTAATGGTGAAAGTTTGCCTTTGTCCACATCATAGAAATTGGGTTGCTTACCATTAAAATTATAGGGAATTGAAATGTCCACCGATTGGGAAGTATCGATTTCATATTCTTGGTTTTCATGAGAAATTCTAATAATCATTATAAAAGGGGTAACCTCTCCAAAATGAGTCGTTCGGCTTTCTCAAAGTCAATATTATTGGAATCCAATTCTGAGATTATTTCCTGTTGGATTATTCCTCGTTCATACACTTTCGAATAGGGGATAGATGTAAAACTCACCATATTATAGCGAGGAATAAATCTATGGGGGAATTTCTCAAACAAAGTATTGGCTATTTTTTTACGCTGAATATAGTCTGACTGTGCCACAGAGTCCCGCATTTCAATATAATTTTCTATGGCCATATTGGCAATGGCATCGGCATCTGGTTTTCGTATTTTATTATAGGATTCAAAAACTTTAGGCCAATTTCCAGCCTCATCTTTGATACAATCCATAAGAATATTACAATCTTCAAAAGAGGCATTCATGCCTTGGCCAAAGAATGGTACGACTGCATGGGCTGCATCACCAATAAGACAGAGATTTTCAGTATGCCAGTTGTCTGCATAAATAGTGGCCAATCTGCCTGTGGGATATTCAAAAAAAGATTGAGGGAAATTTTCTAATAATGGCATTGCATCAGAAAATTGGGTATTGAAGAAGTCAATCACATCTGATTCTTTTTGCAAGCTGGCAAAACTTACCTCACCTTCATTGGGCATAAATAGGGTTAAGGTAAATGATTTATTCGTATTGGGTAATGCGATAAGCATGAACTCGCCTCGTGGCCAAATATGTAGGGAGTTGGATTCAATTTGAAATTCGTCATTATCACCAGGTGCAATATTCAATTCTTTATAGGCATGTCCCAAGGGCACTGTACGTGATGGTGAATCAGTAGTTGAGTCAATATACTTACGGAGTTCAGATCCTGCACCATCGGCGCCAAAAATTATACCTTGATTGGGAATTGTTCTCCCCGAATAAAATTTTATTTCAGCATGGGTTGCTTCGGTTAATGTGTGGTCAAAGTGTATGTTAATCTTATTGGTATTTTCAGCCGCCGTCATGAGAATTTTATTTAATTCTCCTCGCGATACAGAATTTATATATTCATTTGGATTTATACTATACGGCTGAAAATCTAATTCACCATTTTCATGGTGTATCATTCTCCCATTCATGGGAATTAAATGGGGTTTGATTTGGTTAAATACATTGGACAATTTCAATGCCTCAATGCCACGGTGGGAAAGGGCCAGGTTTATGGATCGCCCTGCAGAAAGAGTCTCTTTTCGAGGATCAGATCGCTTTTCGAATAAGTCTACCGTATAACCTTGTTCTGCCAATAGTATGGCTAAAAGTGGCCCCGAAAGACCCGAGCCGATGATGGTGATTTTATGCATTAAGAATATTCTTTAGCAGCACTACAAACTGAAAGCAATCTACAAAAGTATTATACAATGGCACCGGTGCAATACGAATGACATCCGGCTCTCGCCAATCGGCAATGATGCCAACATCATTCAGTTTGTCCATGATATTATCAATGGGGTTTATCATTCGCAGGGAAAGCTGACAGCCTCGATTAATGGCAGATGGCGGCGTAATAATCTCAATTTTATCAGTAAGTTGAGATAAAATCAGTTTCTCCAAATAGTCAGTGAGTTGAATACTTTTTGCCACCAAGTTTTCCATTCCCGCTTCATGAAAAATTTCTAAACTGGCCAATAGGGGTGCCATTGCCATAATGGGTGGATTCGATAATTGCCAAGCTTCTGCAGTCTCCATGGGGATAAACTCATCGGGCATTGCAAAGCGGGTGGACTTATCATGTCCCCACCAACCTTCAAAGCGTGGGATATCAGTTTTACCCAAATGTCGCTCATGAATGAACACCCCAGAAGGCGCACCAGGACCTCCATTGAGATATTTGTAACCACACCATGCAGCAAAATCCACACCCCAATCATGGAGATCTAATTTTAAATTCCCGGCTCCATGTGCCAAATCGAACCCCACCACACAATTGTATGTATGAGCCTTCGTGGTAATGGCTTCCATATCAAAGGCTTGGCCCGAATAATAATTCACACCGCCAATGAGTACCATGGCAATTTCATCACCGTGATGTTCAAAACAGTCCAAAATCCCATCGGTAGTAATGATAGCACCATCATTTGGCTGTAGAATTATCAAATCATTGTTGGGGTGATTTCCATGCAATTTCAACTGAGATTGCACCGCATATCTATCTGACGGAAACGCATTATTTTCAATTATAATTTTTGTCTTTTTGCCTTCAGGGCGATAGAATGAAGTCATAAGCAAATGTAGATTTACCGAGAGTGAATTCATCACCACCACTTCCTTTTCCAATGCGCCCACAATCTCTGCGGAATATTGTGTCAAAAATTCATGATAGGGCATCCATGGTCGTTTGGCATGAAAATGCCCATCCACGCCATATTGCTTCCACGCATCTAATTCTTCATTGATAAATTGGGAGGCTGTATTTGGCTGGAGACCCAGGGAATTTCCGCAAAAGTAAATAAAGGGTTCACCCGAATCAGTTTTAGGGAGGTGAAATCTATCTCTAAAATGAGAGAGTGGGTCTAGCAGATCTAATCTTTTAGCGGATTCAATATAAAGAAGTAACGACTTATCCACGGAAATCACTTTCGCTTAAACCTAACCATTCTAAGGCGGTTCCCGCCAGTAGTCGTTGTTTAGTAGAATCAGATAAATTCATAGTTTCAATTAGCTTTCCGGGATGATGTTCACCCAGCCGAAATGGATAATCGGAACCCATGGCAATCCGTTCTGCGCCCATAGTTTGGATGAGGAAGTTCATGGCATTCTCATCATGTACCAATGAATCCACATAGAAATTTTTCATATATGAAGATGGCAATGTAGAATTATCTAATGCAAATAAATCAGGACGTACATTAAATCCGTGATCTACACGTCCAGCGGTAAACGGGAATGCACCGCCACCATGGGCAAAGGCGATTTTTAAATTGGAGAATTTCTCAAATACACCACCAAATATGAGAGAGCAAATAGCACGGGAAGTTTCTGCGGGCATCCCCACCAGCCATGGCAACCAATATTTTTGCATGTCAGATTGACCCATCATTTCCCATGGGTGAATGAATATTGAGCATCCAATTTTTTCTGCATGTTCAAAAAAGGGAGAAAACTGCTCTTCTGATAAATTGAGTCCATTTATATTAGACCCTAATTGGATGCCCGGTAAATTCAGCTCATTAATACAACGATCCATTTCAGCAATGGCTAAATCTGTATTCTGCATGGGGATGGTGCCCAGTCCAATATATTTATTGGAATCTGCTTTGCAAATTTCTGCAATATGATTATTGAGAAATTGGGAGAGCCTTAGGCATTCATCATCTTTTGCCCAATAAGAAAATAGCACGGGAATAGTAGATAGCACCTGCACATCCACACCCGTTTTATGGCATTCGTTCGTTCGAGCATGGTGACTCCAGCTATTGCAACCCACTTGGCGGAAAGGCTTATCGTCTTTACGGAGCATGGCGGTTTTTTCATCAATGGCATCCATTCGTAAAAATCGTGGATCAGAAAAAGTATTGGTGAGATCGTTTAGATTCTCTGGCAAAATATGCGTATGAATATCAATTTTAAACATTATAGTATCTCTAAATATGCCGAACAAATTTTACAAGTTCGGGCTTCATCATTTGCCCAGAATCCATCAAAAATGAGGGGAAGTTGCTTTACAATATCAGTGAGCGTAAAAAATACTTCATGCAGAAGACTATTGCATCCATCGCAATACCATTGGAACCCATCTAACTCGCCATCTCTACGTTTTCGCTCAATGACCAGCCCCACAGTATTTTCAAATCGTTGTGGTGAATGAGGGATTTTTGGGGGGAGGAGAAAAATATCTCCCTCATTAATGGAAACATTTTTGGGCTTTCCATTTTCCATAATACGGAGAATCATATCACCTTCTAATTGGTAGAAAAACTCTTCTCCTTCATCAATATGATAATCTTTACGTGTGTTGGGTCCACCCACCACCATAATCATCATTTCCGTATTTTCGTACACCATTTTATTACCAACTGGTGGTTTTAAAAGATGGCGGTTTTGTTTAATCCAATTTTTGAAATTTATCGGCATTAGCATAGTTTTTTCCTCTTACAGGGGTACTGAGACACTGCATTTTTAAACTCTCTGTGTCTTTGTGTCTCCGTGGTTAAATTGTGGCGATACATTTCAATTCGATAGCGATTGGTGTGGGTAAACAATTAATTTCCACCGTCGTTCTACAAGGTTGATTATCTTTAAAATATTCTGCGTATATTTTATTATAGATTGTGAAATCATCCTCCATATTAGTGAGGAATACGGTCACATCCACCAAGTTTTCCCATGATGAGCCAGAATCTTCTAAAATTGTCCTTACGTTGGCAAACACAGAATGACATTGCTTCTCAATATCGTATGATGATATTTTTCCGTTTTCGTCTAAAGTTACACCGGGGATTTCCCTTTTACCTCGTTCACGAGGACCAACTCCAGATAGAAAAAGTAGATTACCAACAAGACGCGCATGAGGATATGATCCTACAGGTTCGGGTGCCTTTTGACTGTTGAATTTATTTGGACTCATATTTTGATACACACATTTTTAGGTTCGGTGAAAAATTGCAGTGATTTGAATCCACCTTCGCGACCAACCCCAGAGTTTTTCATGCCACCAAAAGGAATGCGTAAATCTCGGAGCATCCAGGTATTTACCCACACAATTCCCGCATCAATTTCAGCGGCAACCCGATGGGCTCTGCTTATATCTTTAGTGAAAATACTGGCGGATAATCCATACTTTGTAGCATTGGCCATTTCAATCACCTCTACCTCCCCTTTAAAAGGGATAATACTTACCACTGGACCAAAAATTTCTTCCTGATTAGTTCTGCAAGCATGGGAAAGTCCTTCTATAATTGTGGGTTCCATATAATAACCATTTGAGAGTTCAGCATCTAATATGATACGATTTCCACCGGTGAGAATTTTACCCCCTTCAGATTTTGCCAATTCGATGCATTCTAATATTTTATCTAAATGTTGTTCAGAAACTACTGCACCTAAATTAGAATTCTCATCCTTGGGATTTCCAACAATTAGTAATTTGGTTTTTTCTATGAATGCTTCTCGAAAATTATTGTAGATTGAATCTTGTACAAATAGGCGAGATCCGCAGAGGCAAATTTGACCTTGATTTGAGAAAGCTGCTTTTACTGCCATTTCCACCGATTTATCAAATTCCGCATCTGCAAAAATAATATTGGGATTTTTACCACCCAATTCTAATGATAGCTTTTTGAACATAGGGGCTGCCACAGATGCAATTTTTTTGCCTGTGGCAGTTCCACCGGTAAATGAAATAATGGGAACATCTAGATGTTTGCTCAAGGCTTCGCCAACCTTATGTCCAAAGCCATGTACAATATTCAGTACACCTTTTGGAAAATTGGCTTTTTGGCAAATCTTACTTAATAGAAAGGCGGTCATGGGAGTTATCTCTGAGGGTTTTGCCACCACTGTATTTCCGGCGGCTAATGCTGGAGCAATTTTCCATGTAAGCAAATAGAGGGGAAGATTCCATGGTGAAATACATCCCACCACACCCACCGGTTTACGCAATGTATAATTGAGTGCCTTGCCGTCCATTTCATGGACCTCAGAATCGAAATGCAATGATGCTGTGGCAAAAAATCGAAAGTTTTCCGATGCGCGAGGAATATCTACAGATCGTGCAAGATGTTCTGGTTTACCATTATCTTTAGATTCAGCTTCTACCAATTCTTCAAAATGATTTTCAATTTCATCTGCCAATCGCATGATATGGTCATGGCGGTCTTTTTTAGATAACTTGCTCCATGATTTGAATGATTCTTTGGCAGATGCAACCGCATTATCAATATCCGTAGCATCACTATCAGGAATTTGAGAATAGACTTGACCATCCACTGGAGATGAATTATCGAAATATTCGCCAAAGTTTGGAGGTACTAGTTCACCGTTGATGTAATTTTCGATTTTAATCATAATCATACCTATCCTGAATAGGGCTAAAGACTCATTTTAAGTTTTTTACTTAGTCCCCAACCTAAAGTACGGGGTAAGGTTTTTCGAATCTCTTAAAATTACAGCATTTATACCATGCTATAGCCTAGGCATATTAATAAGTAATAAACAGGGCTTTAGCCTAACCATACTGTAATTCTAGATTCATCATTCTCTTTAAATACACGAAAGTCTCCCGCCATCCACAGCAAGACTTACGCCATTAATGTAACTTGCTGAACGAGATGCCAAAAAGGCAATGGCTTTAGCTGTTTCTTCGGGTGCTCCAAATCTCCCTATAGGAACAGTGCTTTGTATGGCAATTTGAACATCTTTTGTAGAAATATTTTGTGTAGTAGCTTTTGATTGAATTAATGAAGCTAATCGCTCTGTATCCGTAAATCCGGGGAGGATATTGTTTACCGTAATACCATCATTCCCAACTTCAAAAGAAAGTGTTTTCGCCCATGATGCCACCGCACCACGAATGGTATTAGATACGCCCAATCCTGGAATGGGTTGTTTTACCGATGTGGAAATAATATTGATCACGCGTCCATAGTTGTATTGTTTCATGCCGGAATGGAGCGCCTGAAATAAAATGTGATTACAAATTAAATGGCGATTAAATCCGTTTATAAATTCTTCATGATTAGCATTGGCAATGGGACCGCCTTTTGGGCCACCAGAATTATTGATGAGAATGTGATATTGATTTCCAGTATTGATATGATTCTCAATTATGGATTTTATTTTATCACTATCATCAAAATCCCCCACTAAATATTGATGTTTCTGGTTCCCATCGTTCTTCAAAAGAGATAAGGTACGCTTTAATTTATCTTCGTTTCTGGCAAAGAGAGTTACGTTGGCACCTATATTTGAAAATTCAATTGCAGTGGCTTTTCCAATTCCTGAAGTGCCACCACAAATTAAAGCATTCAATCCATTCAGCGAAGATGTCAAATTATTTTCCATAAGTGAAGTAGAAACCCAATTCTTTTTTAAGTTCTTGTGGTAATGTTGGCAATGATGAGCGTGGAATTATATAGGTAGATAGATTTGCAAAATCTCTAAATACAGAATGTTTCTCTGCCGTTTTCTTTAAATAGGCATGGCCTGTTGAGCCGCCCGTACCGATTTTTACACCAATCATTCTAAACACCAAGAGGCGATGTCGATTTCGCCATGAAGTGAAAAGTTGATCTATATTTATGAGCTGTGTTAATAAGCGGTGAGGAAGTTGCAAAATAGGCTCATCTCGGTAAAGTTGGATGAATAATGCACCCAATGTAGCTTTTTGGGAGAGACGACGATGACCGTCTTTTTGCAATTGGGCATACAAATTTTTATCAAATAATGCTTCATAAGTCCGTCTAATAGATTCATATTGCTTGAGACTACTGGCTTGTGTCACTTCATCGAATTGAGTATTTTCCTTAATTCGCTTAATGTCATTTTGAATCATTTCTTCAACGGCAGTTTGGTAAGAGGTCCAAAAATTAAATTCATCCATTTGTAGAAATGGAGTACGCTCCAACCATTTTTCAAGCATGCTAAATAATGAGAAATCCCCCTCTGAATCTAATACTTTTTTGGAATCATCTTCGTCCAAGGATTTATTGTATCGCTGCTTACCATATTGGATTCTATCTTCGGCTTGCATTCCCAATTTATTTTCTATAAGTCGAAATTGAGTGGATTGAAACCCAGAAGAAGGAGTGAGTAAATCTCGAAACTCTAAAAAGTCCATTGGGGTCATGGTTTCTAAGATTCCAATTTGATTTACCAATAATTTTTGTATTTCGATAATTCGATCAAAACGGGTAACCACAGTGCCCAGATTTTCTTCCTGAACATAATTACCTTTGAACATATCCAATACCGAATCTAATTCATGTAAAATTTGCTTGAACCACAGTTCGTATGCTTGATGTATAATGATAAAGAGCATCTCATCGTGAACCGAATTACCAGATTCAGTAGATTTTAAGGTTTGTGAGCCTAAGAGTTGGTCAAGTTTTAGATAGTCGCCGTAGCTTAAATTTTTCTTTGTCATAGTCTATATTTGTTTGGATTAAGTGTTAAAATTTAGGAATTTTCTTCACAGCATGTGAAATAATATTTACAATTCTACATTTAAGATTCTTCGCGTGGCAGAAAAGCCATCGCAAAACCTATCCAGCGTCTCTTGTCGCATTTGCTTTGCATGATTGTTAAAATAATTGTCAAGGTCCATTCTGTTTTTGATTCTGTATTAAACTACCCCTTTTGCAGGAATTTCAGTATTTTCACATCCTTGAGCAGGGATGCAGAAGCAAATCCCTTGATTTTTAACATTACCTTAATATGGGCTTTTAATCATGGTATGAATGCACTTTCCAGTTCAAGTTCTATTGATAAGCTCATTTCTTATATAATCATATTCATTTTATTTAAATTGTGGGTTAAAATTAGATTCAATATTGCCGCAAATACCTGTAAATTTCCCACTCTTTTTTCTCTTATAAAATCAGGAGCTTCAGTGTTACAGGAACCAACAATAAATATAGAAGTGGCTAAGGAACATGGCCTCAGTGAAAACGAATTTTCTCGAATTCAAGAAATTTTAGGCAGGATGCCCAATTATGTAGAACTGGGAATTTTCTCTGTGATGTGGAGTGAACATTGCTCCTATAAAAGTTCAATCAAATTATTGAAAACACTACCCCGTGAAGGTGGAAAACTTCTGGTGAGCGCTGGAGAAGAAAATGCGGGCCTTGTAGATTTAGGTGACGGTATTGCAACGGCATTTAAAATTGAGTCACACAACCACCCCTCTGCAGTAGAACCGTATGAAGGTGCCGCAACCGGTGTGGGTGGAATAATGAGAGATATTTTTACCATGGGTGCGCGTCCAATTGCATCCTTAAATTCGCTTAGATTTGGAAATTTGGAACGTGCCAGAAATAGATTTTTATTAGAGCATGCAGTTGAAGGTATCGCAGATTACGGAAACTGTTTAGGAATCCCAACCGTTGGCGGTGAAGTCGTTGTAGAAGATTGTTATTCTGGCAATCCATTAGTGAATGCAATGTCAGTTGGAATCGTAGACATCGAGCATGTTGCCAGTGCAATTGCAAAAGGGGTAGGGAATCCTGTATTTATAGTAGGTGCATCAACGGGTAGAGACGGAATCCACGGTGCCACATTTGCGTCAATCGAACTCACAGAAGAAACAGAATCAAGACGGTCTAATGTGCAAGTGGGTGATCCGTTTACTGAAAAATTACTATTAGAAGCTTCGCTTGAAGTATGTAGAAAGCCATGGTTAGTGGGAATTCAAGATATGGGTGCAGCAGGAATAACTTGCTCAAGTTCAGAAATGTCAGCCAAAGGTGAATGTGGAATTAAAATCAACTTAGATGAAGTACCGCTTCGTGAAGATGGCATGAATGCCTATGAAATTATGCTCTCCGAATCACAAGAACGCATGCTCATTGTAATCGAAAAAGGCTTCGGTGAAGAGCTGAATGCTATTTTTGAAAAGTGGGATTTAAATTGTACCGAAGTTGGAACCGTTACGGATACGGGTAATTTAGAGATTTGGCATGAAGGTAATGTTGTAGCTGAAATTCCATCTAACGAATTGGTATTGGGTGGGGGAGCTCCACAATATGACTTGCCTACACAAGAG
>JABHHG010000233.1 GCA_018671635.1 Fidelibacterota bacterium
CATTTTCAATAATATTTTTAGCAAAACTCACGTCTCTTACACCATTTTCATTTGTCCATTTCCCAATATGAATGAAACTTATGTTCGGGAGTAATTTTGCAACCTCAATAAAATGATCAATCCCTTTTCTTAAATATGTTTCAGCATTCAGCTCACCAACAGTTAAAACTTGATTCTTTTTATCGCTATTTTGAATAGTTGGCAAACTCACTGAATTATAAATCAATTCAATTTTATTCGATGGAAGTGATGTATTACTAATAATTTCATTTCTATTAGAATTTGAAACTGCAATCACTTTTGTTGCTTTCGATAGGATCCATTTTCCTATAATGCCTCTAATACCACCCCTCATTGCACCATAATTTATTTCAGGCACATTTGCTACATCCCACCCCCCTGCAATAATGTAAAGTGGTTTCTTAAAAAAATAATTGAAGATAATTACCGGGATTGCATGTTTTGATGCAAACCAAATAATTATAATATCCGACCATATTAATTGGTTAATAATTTTAGGATTAAAATAATCCCACCTTTTCATATAATTAACTTTTTTTACATCTGCAAAAGTACGGAAAATTTTCTCATCATTTGTTTTAAAACCAGTTTCACCAGCTATTATATATAATAAGTTCATGGTATTATTAATTTTTAAAAAATTTAGCAACAGAATCTATAATGTAATTTTGTTCAGTTTTTTTTAGGTGTGGGTAGATTGGTAGCCGTAGTAAGCAATTTGAATACTTTATTGAATTTGCTAATGGGGGGCCATCATATTCATTTTTAAAGAAGTCCGAGGCATGTAAAGCTTGATAATGGAATGTTGCCTGTATTCCCCTTTTTTTAAGAAATAATAACATCTTATTTCTTTGTTTCTCTGATGTCAACACTATATGGAATATATGTGCATTGTGATTAGAATAATCAGGGATAACTGGCAAACATATGTCTAGACTCAATGAATTCAATGAATCAAAATAATATGCCCAAACTGATTTTTTCATTGAGGTTATTTTTTTTACTTCTTCTAATTGGGAATACAAAAATGCTGCTAAAATTTCTGATGGTAAATAGGATGAACCCATACTCACCCATCCATATTTATCTATTTCCCCTCTAAAAAAAGAGGAGCGATTAGTACCTTTCTCTCTAATAATTTCAGCATCATCGGTGAAATTTGGATTGTTCATGGATATTAACCCTCCTTCGCCACAAATTATATTCTTTGTATCATGAAATGAAAAACATCCAATATCACCAATACTTCCTAATGGCTTCTCGTTATAAAACGCATCTACACACTGAGCTGCATCTTCAATCACATATATTCCATTATCAGTCGCAATTTCAGAAATCAAATCCATATCACATGCAACACCAGCATAGTGAACGGGAACTATAGCTTTGGTATTTGATGTCACTAATTCGTTCACTTGACTGACATCTATGTTTGGATGATCATTCCGACTGTCTGCGAAGATTATTTTTGCCCCCCTCAATAGAAAAGCATTTGCAGTAGAAGGGAATGTAAACGAAGGCATAATTACTTCATCATTTTTCTTAATTTTTAAAAGTAATGCAGCTAACTCTAATGAATGTGTACCAGAAGTAGTTAGCAACGTATTTCTCATATTATACTTACTAAAAAAGAATTCTTGACATTTTTTTGTATAATTGCCATCGCCAGAAAGTTGATTTGACATGAGTACCTCATGAATATAACCAATTTCATTTCCTGTTAAATATTTAGAAGAAAAGTCTATCTGCATAGTTCTTGAAATAATTCTGTTATTTTATTATTTTGTTTAATTGAGGAAAATTTATCCTCTGCCCAATATTTTATGGATTCACCCATATTTTCACGATTATCGGATTTTCCTATTTTATCAATTATTTGAAATAATGCATCCTCATTTTGGCTTTCAAATACCTCTATATCATTGCATCCTTCATAACAATCTTTTAAAGATTCAATATCAGAAACAGCTATTGGCAATCCGTAAACCATGGCAGAAATTAGCGAAATTGGGGAGGTATCTTTCTCAATACTTGGGTAAATAAACATATCCATTATTGATAATAACTCCCCCAAATCTCTTCTGAATCCAGTGAAAATTACACTTTCAGATAGTGCTAAGTTGGCCACTTTATCCTTTAAAAATTTATGATAATTTTCATTATAGAAAAGAGGTGAACCAACCAATACCAAAACAGCATTTTGATTGTAAATTTTGTACTTTGAGAATGCGTTAATTAATACATGTTGTCCTTTCCAATGAGTCAGCCTTGCGATATTACCAATCACTAGTGATTCTTGAGGAATTTTTAATTCAGATTTCAAAGTTTCCACCGACTTATTTGGGACCAAACTTGAGGGTTCAATTCCATTTAGTATAATTGATGACTTCCTTTGCACTTCAGAAACTGTATAACTCAATATTGTTTTACCATCTACAATCAATTTTACTGGGATTCTAATCGCTAAATAATTAAATATTTTTCTAAATATTCCTCCATATCGTGATGAGATTTCATCTTGCACATACCA
>JABHHG010000212.1 GCA_018671635.1 Fidelibacterota bacterium
ATCAAATACATGATAATCAGAAAAGTATAATTCTTCATTCATAATTTCTATAAATGCTTCATTGCTGATATTATTTTCATTTACCATCAACTCTGTAGAAAAACCCATGCCATATCCATCTGTCATAAAATTACCGCCAGTCCAGTATAGTGGTAAATGTTGAATATTCCAATTCATATGATTTGCAAAATCTATATTGGTATCATCATCTTCTTCCCAGCCTCTTGACTCTGATGGTAAAGGTCTGCCTTCAATTTGATTTCTATTGCCTGCCATTAAATCATCATCACAGTATCCATTATCATCAGTTATCGTACCTCCACAATCTCCACAGTCCCAGCTATATTCATCACATTGAAAATCTAAGCCCCAACTTCCATCATCACAGTACCCATCACCAATCCAATCCATTATCTGCCCATCACCATTGAAATCTTCACATAAGCTATTATTCACATAACAATCATATCCTTCACTGGTATATTGAGGTTGGTTATTGCAAAATTCATTTCCGGCACAATCGACTAGTATCATTTCTTCATCACAAGTAACTTCACAACCATTCTCTACAGGATAGCCATTAAACTGCTGATCAACTACTTTCCAATAATCTTCTCCAATAACAAATTGTGGCCCATGATCTCTCGTCCAATGACTGTATGTATCTGTATTAATAAAAATTACATTCTCAAAATTTACCCCCCAATTATTAAAACTATTGGTTGCTTGGTTCTGCTGATTATTTGTTTCTACCAAGACATAAAGAATATCTTCACTTGCTAGTTCAATTACTAAATCTGAAGGGATTCCCAGTGGCCACCTGACGATTGTCCCAAGTGCTGGTTCCCATTCAGCCACTACCCTATATTCGGGAATTTCAGCCATAAGGACTGTTAGAAAAGTAAATACTCTATAAATTTTTATAAACATTAATAAAATTTATGAAATCTAAGCTTTTAATAGAGGAAGTTTTTTGTAACGTTTTGTATTTGGTCTATAAAAAGAAAAACACTTAAAAGACAATGTGTCTATAGTGTGACCAAAACCTGACTAATAGCCGTAGAGATGAGGCTTTTTTTACTACTGAGATTATGCTAACTGGGTTAGAAAGGAAGGACTGGAGAGGTTGGTTTAGACCCTGCTCCGAAAGCAGGATTATTAATTTAATATTATATTTATTAGGACTATTATATCTTGAACATTAATGCTTCCATCACTGTTCATATCAGCTAATTCATTATAGTTTTCTTCATTTAAAATAAGATTCACTATAACGACTACATCTAATACATTGAGTGAATTATCTAAATTTACATCACCTATTAATTGATTTGAGGTAATACTAAAACTGATTTGTGAATTTCCTCCAATATGACACTCATTGCAATTAATCTCACAATCTTCACAATCTTCACAATCATTAATATGATTAGGCTCAGCATAAATAATTATTTCCTCACCAACTGAGGCATTATCACCTATTATTATATTTGTGTTATCAACACCTATAGTATTTTCAGGTACTACATAGAACCAATTTGCAGTGTTTACAAATTGAATATTAGTTGAATTAGATGATAATAGATATCCTGCATAATGAGCATCAAATAGACTATTGTTAATTACAGAGATATTAAGTGGATGAATTGAGCCCGGTATAAAAATATTATCTGAATCATTAAAGTTTACCTGAATATCTAAATTCGCGGTTGTATTCCAATAAAGGTGAGATATTTTATCTACTATATCTTGTTCATCAAATCCAGATGTTATATTTATATTACAGAAAAAATTTCCATTTTTATCTAAGAAAATCAGGTCTCTTTGTTCTGCATTCCAATTTATCCAAGTAGATGAATCAACAACTAACGGCAAGTCAGTTTCATTAGTAAAATTACTATTTGAACTTGAATATTCAGTTTTCCCAACACCTATAATATTAAACTCAAAGTATTGTGCGAAATGTTCTTCAAATAATGCATTTAGGCTCTCGAACCGAGAGGAACATATGCTTCAGTATTGGTGTCCAAAATAATACAACGTAGGAATACCAATAAATGATTGTGGGCCAATTTCTTGACCATATGTTGGAGATGAAGAATTAACATCAGTTAAATTGAAATCATACTGTGTTAAAGCAAATGTAATAAAACTGATGAATATGAATATATTTTTCATATTAAAATCTAGAGAATAAAAGAGTCCTTACATAGTATTTTTACAAGTCTTTACAATCTAGGTTAATTTGATAGTATCAAGACTACTGAGATATATGCAAACTGGGTTCGGAAGGACTAATTGGAGAGGTGGGTTTAGACCCCCTGCTCCCAAA
>JABHHG010000111.1 GCA_018671635.1 Fidelibacterota bacterium
ATTCAAGGTCAAGATCTTCATTTTTTTCTAATATTTCCTCTATTTGGTCTAATTCAATTTTTTCAATTTCTGTGATAAGTAATTGTGTATCTGAATTATAGAAGAGATCTTCTATTTGCACATTCCCCAATTCAGTAATTGACTTGTTCGCTGCACTTAAAAAACTAAATAGTAAAACAGATACTATTATATAAGTTGTTAACTTCAATATTACTCCATAAATATAACTAGGTGGAATATTAATAGTTCTTAATACTTAATTGCAACAGTTTTAGTTAAAGGATTACTTTAAGTAGTTTGTGATGCATTTTGACTTAAATCCGTGTTTCAGTTATATAAAAGATTTTATATTTCAGGCTGTGGTTTTTACAAAATACTAAATTTTGGATTGATGAAATTTTGAAAATTGCCGTTGTTTTAGGTGGATCATCTTCGGAAAAAGACATTTCTATTTTAACAGGTTTGTCTGTGGCCGAAGCATTGTCAGGAAAGTATGATACTGAAGTAATACATATCGGGGGTGATATAAGTATCCTACCCGAGAAATTATTAGGTGCTAACATAGTTTTTAATGCGTTACATGGCGGAATTGGTGAGAATGGAGATATCCAGTCGTTCTTCGATTTACATCATATCTCATATTGTGGGTCTGCCGCTAAGGCTTCAAGGCTTGCTATGGATAAACACCTCTCTAAGATGATTGCTAAAACTGAGTCCGTACCAACCCCAGAATGGATTCTTATTAAGTCTGATAACTACTCAACTCAATTATTAAATGAAAATGCAATAAAGTTTGATTTCCCGTATATAGTTAAACCTGCTGATGAGGGCTCAACGGTTGGTTTATCATTGGTAAATGGGGAAGATGAAATCGAAGGTGCCATTGAAATTGCAGGAAAGCATTCTACAAATATTCTTCTTGAAGAGTACATTTCGGGTAGAGAATTGACGGTTGGCATATTAGGGGCAAAGGCATTACCCATTGTTGAAATAATTTCTGAGCATGAGTTATATGACTATGAATGCAAATATGCAAAAGGGAAAAGTCAATATAAAGTGCCGGCAGAGTTGCCTGAAAAAGTTGCACGTAAAATTCAAGACGATGCTTTAAGAATTTACAAAGCCATTGGATGTAGGCACTACGGACGAATTGATTTTAGATTGAATGAGAAAAATGAGCATTATTTTTTAGAAATAAATACATTGCCAGGAATGACATCCACCAGCTTATTGCCCATGGCTGCACAAGCTGCAGGTTTAGACTTTCCGGAATTAGTAGACACAATAATTAAAATAGCGATGGTTGATCATTGATAAAATTTTATAATACTAAATCACGCAAGCGTGAAGAATTTATCCCCATTGACGAAGGGAAAGTTGGGCTATATACATGCGGCCCAACCGTCTATGATTTCGCCCATATTGGAAATTTTAGAGCTTACATTTTTGAAGATTTACTTAGACGCTTTTTAAGTTTAAGTGGATTTGAAGTTTATCATATTATGAATATTACAGATATTGATGATAAGACAATTCGAAGATCAATTGAAGAAAACAGGTCATTGCAAGATTTTACGGATGAATATGTAAAGTCATTCCATGAGGATGTGGAAACTTTGCGTTTGCTTCCAGCGCACGAGTATCCTCGTGCCACAGAATTTATTCCTCAAATGTTAGACATGGTTGGGCAATTAGAAGAAAAAGGATTTACCTACACCACTCAAGATGGTTCGGTATTTTTTAAAATTTCAGAATTTGATAATTATGGTTCCTTAGCAAAGCTTGATCCTGATCAATTGCGATCAGGTGAGCGCGTAGAAAATGATGAATATGGAAAAGAAGAAGGTCGAGATTTTGCACTTTGGAAGGGGCATAAAGATTCTGAAAGTAATGTTAGTTGGGAATCTCCATGGGGGAATGGGCGCCCAGGTTGGCATCTAGAATGCTCTGCAATGTCGACACACTATTTAGGTAATCATTTCGACATCCATTGTGGTGGCGTTGATAATATATTCCCGCATCATGAAAATGAAATTGCTCAGAGCTGTGCGGCGACGGGTGAAGAATTTGTGAATTATTGGCTTCATAATGAACATTTATTGGTTGAGAGCCAAAAAATGAGTAAGTCTGAAGGTAATTTCTATACTCTCCGCCAATTACTAGAAATGGGCTATTCTCCTGAATCATTACGGTACACGCTTATCTCAACTCACTATCGCCAAAAGCTTAACTTTACCTTTGATAAGATAAAATCTTCTCAAAAATGTGTTAATAAACTACGTGAGCTAAAGCGTAGAGCCCTTTTGATTGATATTGATGCTGAAGGTAGGGATGTGGAAAAATTATCTTCGGATATGCTTGGTAAGTTTCAAGAAAAACTTGGAGATGATTTAAATATTTCTGGCGCATTGGGAGAACTATTTGTTTGGGTGAATGATATTTTCAGTCAATTAGATAATAATGAAGTGTCTGTAAGTGGGGCAGGTTCCATTCTATCCACGCTAAATACGGTAGATTTAGTTTTATGCGTAATTAATGATACTTGTAATGATGAGCCTTCAGAAGAGATAGATGCTCTGATTATAGCGCGTAATGATGCACGTGCAAATAGGGATTGGTCAAAAGCTGATGAAATTCGTGATAAATTGGATGCATTAGGTGTTGTTTTGGAGGACACTCAAGGCGGTACAATTTGGAAGCGTAAATAAATAGAAAAAAATAGTTTTATCTGTTGTTTGGAATTTTTCAACTACCTTAAATTGCGGGGCTCTACCTTAAGTCATTTTTATACTTTTGAGGAAATTTTGAATTCTGAAGCCATTGTAGCTCAGCTGGCCAGAGCGGCTGATTTGTAATCAGCGGGTCGGGGGTTCGAATCCCTCCAATGGCTCATCTCTTCGTGGGAGTGATATTTTTTGGGTCGGTGGCCGAGTGGTCAATGGCAGCAGACTGTAAATCTGCCGGCGTAAGCCTACAGTGGTTCAAATCCATTCCGGCCCACATTAAAGCGGGAGTAGCTCAGTTGGTAGAGCATCAGCCTTCCAAGCTGAGGGTCGAGGGTTCGAGTCTCTTCTCCCGCTCACCGCCTGCATAGCTCAGTTGGTAGAGCACTTCCATGGTAAGGAAGGGGTCATCAGTTCAAATCTGATTGTAGGCTCAGAAATAAA
>JABHHG010000213.1 GCA_018671635.1 Fidelibacterota bacterium
AAATCTGTATCTTCAAAATACCATAGAAATCCATTGATATACAACACTCCACCTTTTACCGAAAAATGTTCATCTGCATGATGAGTAAAACTCATACCCATGGTTTCATCTGGCGACCCAATATCACCCACCATCATTTCGCCACCAATGGCACTATCCGTCAACCGTGGGCGAGGCGAGAATGTAGTATATCCATTAGAATATAAAATTTCAAACTGGTTATATCGAGACATCCGTAATCGAGCCTGAATTCGCGTTTCTCGAGAGTAAAATGGACTTGGATGCTGAATATCAAATGCCCCGCGAGCTTGCCATTTTTGACGAAGCTTAATTCTAAAATTAAATACGGGGCGCCAATCAATGGATGCTACGGTTCGATAATATTTTGAATTATCAGCCTTTCGATTCCATGTATCCCAATTTAATGTACCCACCATTGAACGATGGAACTGATATCGAGAAGATATAAAGAACCCCTCTTCAGCTTGAGGTTGTGGATTTGCCGTATAGAGGAATGAATAAATAGGGTCTTCAAGCCAATAGGCATCTTCAAAAATGGATGTCTTGAATCGCTGATAATTTGAATAAGAACGTTGATACGGATTATCATATTTAAGATCATAGTTTCGATATAATGCTACAAAATTTAAATTTGAGAACTGAGCAAAGGCACTGAGTACTATGGCATCAGGATTTTGATCTTCAGGCTTTCCCTTTAACATCACTCCATATTCACCTTGAAGTGAAATATTAGAAAATACAGATGTAAAATTGATACCGGAAAATCGAACAAATGATTTTGCTTCACTCCATAGAGGTGATTCTGCCACTGATGTATCCATTGCTGCAATCTCAGCATCAGTAGAATTGGTAATATATTTTAAATAAAAGTCATCACCTGAATAATCATCTTCACCTCCAGTAATAGTTGCTTCTATTTGGGGAATATGTTCACGATCATATAAACTTTCATAGAATGTCAACCCAAATTGGGTGCCAATAACTGGTGTTATTTGAAAGTTTCCACCCCAAGTCATTTCATTAACGGAACTAATCAATGAATGATAAATTGTGCTAGAATCATCTACGCCAAAAGGTAAACGAGGCTGCATGATAATTAGCGATGTAAAACTACCATCTTCATTTATTATTGCATCACGGGGATGTAATGATGCAAAAATAGATGCCCTGAAATTATCATTGGATAGCTGGACTGCACCACCCTCCATTACATACTGACATGAACGTGTCATGTCTGCGTGGATACCCTCAGTTCGCTTTGAAAATCCAAAACCGGTTCGTCTAGGACTAAAATTATCACTGGATTCAAATACAACTCCCTGTCCATAAGATGCGGTAAAGTTCCCTAAGACTGCACGATCAATTTTCAAACCCATTAAGGAAAATTTTTCTACTTGTAAAAATCCTTTAGCTGTATAAATATTGTCAGGTTGACCCATATATCGATGGTATGAAAAACCTGCTTTATAGTGCTGACCATTTGTAATAGAAATTTTATAAAATTGCTCAGGTATACTAGTGTTTTTAAATTCTCCAATTGTGCCATCTTCATCAGGGTTTGAAGTAATAGGAACGGTTCTTACTAAAGAATTAATCCGTATATGTGTAGCGTTTTCATCTACAGTATCATCATTAAAACGAATGAAATCAACTAAATTTTTGTATCCCCATCTACTGATACCTGGTGAATTTTTCAATTCCCATGTACCATTTATATATCCCCGTTTTTTCTGTTTTAATACAGCAACTGCATCCACCGGACTAAGATTAGGTAAAGCCATTAAATCGTCGTAATTCATTTCATTTACATTCTGAGGCTCAAAAAATTTGTCCAACCAAATTTCAGATAAGCCCTCAGAATTTCCTTCATTAGAAATCCATTGACCTAATTTATATGATGCTCGCTGTATATCCTTTTCAAATGTAGAAAGTGTAGGTAAATCTGTAGATACATCATTGCGGATTTCATGGATTCTATTAATTTCCATACCGACAGCCAATAGATCATAAATCGTTTCAAAATAACCTACTCGATCACGATATTCCAAAATATTACTAATTTCAGAGGACGTAAATCCAATTGATTCTAACTGAGAAAAACTGGCAATGTTTAAATTAATTTTCTCAGAAAAAAGAAATGTTGTCAAGGCTACTACAGCTAGTAATTTTTGGATCAAAAGGAAAGGCCCAAACTAAGTTGATGGGTAATTGGTAAAACAGGATGAGTGAGCATTCCATAACTAATAGCTTGGTCAATAAGCTTAAACTTAGCACCAATTCCAAAACGATTCGGATTTGCCTGTGCCCCCATCATTAAATCAATCATCGAGTTCAATGAGTATTGCACTCCACCCTTAATTTGAACATCATTATCACCTAATAATCTTTCCAAAGATATAGAGGTAGATAGGCTAGATATAGGAAGGTATGTAACTCCAGCATTTAACCGTCT
>JABHHG010000093.1 GCA_018671635.1 Fidelibacterota bacterium
ATTCCTTTCTTCATTTCTCCACCATATTCAGTGCCACCAATAATAGCAATCTTCTTTTTAAGATTGAAAATCACAAAGGTTTCAGAGTTAAGACCATGCGCTTCAAAAAGCTCATCTTTAACATCAGATGCATTAATAATTGTAAATTCAGGTGTGAAGCAATCTAACTCACCCGTAGTTGGACATATAAACATATTATGACAAAAATGTGCCTGCCATGCTCGTTTAGCAATGACACGCAATGGTAAACGATTTTCTAAATCTGCACCAGCGAATCCATCAAATATATATGTTTTAGAGGAAGAATTATTATAATAGTCAATTATCTTATTATATAATTCATCAAAAATGGCTTCATCCACAGGCCGATTTACAGACCCCCACCATAAATTATTGACAGATGATGACTCTTCTACAAAAAATTTGTCCTTAGGTGAACGACCGGTATATGCGCCCGTATCAACTATTGTGGCACCATTCATTCCCATAACAACTTCACCATTCAACAATCCCTCTTCGATTAATCGCTCAACGGGTAAGTTTCTATGAATTGGTTTTACATCATTCAAACCCAATATATTGAGTCCTAATTGTTCTTCCGTCACGAAGTTTCCTCTCTATTTTGCATGCGGATGTGCTTGATTGTATACTTCTTGCAATTTTTTAGTTTGAACATGTGTATAAATTTGCGTGGATGATAAACTGGCATGTCCCAGTAAATCTTTTACTGCCATTAAATCGGCGCCATTCTCTAATAAATGTGTGGCAAAGGAATGCCGAAGAGAATGCGGACTCAATTTTTCATCAGATGATATCTGCCGAATATATTTTTTTACAATATTAAAAACAGTCTTCACATTAATATGTGATTTCATTGAACCATCTATGCTCTTTTTGAATTGGGGAAACAGATATGGAGATAAATTAAACTGCTCACATTTAGCTCTTTGTTTTAAATATTCTCTTAGGATATCAGATGCTGTTGCTCCGAAAACAACAATTCTTTCTTTATTCCCCTTACCCAACACTTTAATAGTACCACTTTCTGTTTGAATATTGCCTATTTTAATTTTTATTAGTTCTGAAATTCTTAATCCAGTGGCATAGAATAACTCTAAAATTAAACGGTCTCGATAATCTTTAAAAGTATCACCGTATGGATAATCTAATAATGAAGAAATTTCCGCATTTGAAAGATAATTAGGAAGTCGCTTGGGAATTTTTGGGGCCTTAATTAAAGATGCAATATTTACACGTACCTCCTCTTGACGGACCAAGTATTTAAATAATGATTTGATCGAAGCCAATTTGCGAGAAAGTGTACGCTCACTCATTTTCTTTCTAGAGAGGTTTTGGATAAATTGTTGAATATTATTGGTAGAAATCTGGGCTATTTTTACCTTCGAATCAACAGACTCAAAAAATTGCTCTAAATCTACTTTATACGCACGGATAGTATCAGGCGAATATTGCTTTTCTACCTGAAGGTATTGTAGAAATCTTTCAACTGTTTTCAGTTTTTTATTGAGCATTTCGTAATAGATTCAATGCATTTACCATGTCATCTGGAATTGGTGCTTGAAATCTCATTTTTTTACCCGTTGTTGGATGGGTAACTTCTAGCTTTTCAGCATGCAAAGCAACTCGATTCATATTTTTAAATAGTCTATTTAATAATTGAGTATATTTCACATGAAAAGATTTAATCATTTTTTTCCCGCCACCGTACATTTCATCTGCAAGTATCGGATGTCCAATGCTTTTTAAATGTACTCTAATTTGATGTGTTCGTCCAGTTTTGGGATGCAATGTGACAAATGTTAATGGAGATAAATGCTCCTCTACCATAAATGTGGTTAGAGATTTACGTCCAAGGTTATTCACCATTTTAAATGCTTTTCGATTTGCAGGATGACGACCAATCAACCCTTCAATTTCACCTTCTTCAGGAACACCGCCCCATGCAATAGCCTTATAGACTTTTTTAACTTTTCTTTCAGCAAACTGTCGACTGAGGTGTTGGTGAGATTTATCATTTTTGGCAATAACAATAACCCCTGATGTATCTTTATCTAAACGGTGTACAATTCCAGGTCGAGAATCATTCAAGCCAGATAATGACTGAAAATGAAATACAAGCGCATTTACCAAAGTGCCCGAGTAGTTCCCACTCCCTGGATGAACCACCATACCAGAAATTTTATTAATGATGGCCAAATCATCATCTTCATATAAAATATTTAGAGGGATATCCTCAGCAATAATGTCATCCTGAACTTCAACAAGAAGTTCCCCCTCAACATTTTCAACACCTTTTAAAATTGCCGATGATTTTAGCTTTTCACCATCCACCAATACTTGCCCAGACTTTATGGCCAATTGGATTTTAGAACGAGAGACATCCGTCAATTTTTTAACTAAAAACTGATCCAGGCGAATATTCTCTTCATCTACTGCAAATGTAAAACTATCTGACATCACTCATAATTTGTTTATTTTCAAAAAAGGTAGAGTATACTAAGTAAATGACAATTCCCACAGTAACGGCAGAATCTGCAATATTAAAAATATACCATCGATGGCCTGCAATGCCCACATCAATAAAATCAATAACGCCATTATACGTAGAATTGGGGATATAAATCAAAATTCTATCAATCAGGTTGCCAATAGCCCCACCTAAAATTAAGGAGAGGGATAGTTTTTCAGCATAAACAAACTGCTTAGAATTATATAAAAGAAATGCCAAATATGAAGCGATAGCAATGGAAATTAGCGTAATGATAACTTTCAAGTTGCCCACTCGAATTCCGAATGCAATTCCTGGGTTTTCAACATAGCTAAACCTTAAAACATCACCAATAATATTTCGACTTTCAAACAATGCAAAGTTACACTTGATCCAAATTTTAGTTATTTGATCAAGTACAACCACTACAAATGATGGAATAAAAACCCTCAACGATGCTTATTGGCGTTTTTACACTCAAAGCAACTTGTGGTATGAGGCACCTCTTCTAAGCGCTCAGCATTTATCAAATCACCACATTCTTTACACAATCCAAAAGTACCTTCCTCAATCATTTCTAATGCTCTGTTTAAAAACTGAAGGAATTTATTTTCACGGGCAACCCAATAATAAGCTTTTTCCATTTCTTGCTGATCCGTTCCTGCATCAGCCATATGAGATGAATAAATTGCATTATTTGTCTCACTATTAAGCATATCATCTGCACGTACTTTTGACGCTTCATATTCTTCTAATACTTTTGTCCGCTTCCCAAGAATCATTTTCTTGAAGCCATTTATTTCTTTTTTAGTCCATTTTTTCTTATTTTTCATTTAATCATTTCCTTTATGCTTTTACTGCTATTGACAATTCGATTGGATTGCCATTAATATTAAAAGATGTCTTATGTTGTAAATCATGAGAGGAATATTTCAAATCAAGAGCGAGAACTTCTGTCATGAAATAAGTTTTATTTTCAGATAATGCATTCTCAATATTTTCATCACATTTTAATTCAACATCGATTCTATCCTCAACCTTTAGACCCGAATCTTTTCTTAAATTTTGAACTTGACGAATCAAATCTCTCACAATACCTTCATTTTCTAACTCTGCAGAAATATGAGTATTAATGCCTACAATAGTTGATAATGCAGATGATAATGAGAAACCCTCTTTTGGAGTCTCAACAATAGCGAGATCATCAACAGTCAATTCTATCGTTTCGTTTAAAATAGTAATTTGAATGATTGATTTATGTTTCAACTTCTTAATAATTTCCAAATTATCCATTTGTTCAATTTGAGAAATTGCATTCTTCATTTCCTTACCTAATTTTTGTCCAAGTACTGCAAAATTAGGTTTAACTGAATAGGTAATTAAATCTGCATCAACATCCACAAAACGCAAGTTTTTTAAATTCAATTCTTCAAGAACTTGAACCTTATTTCGGTTTACAGCAGTTTTAGTTTTATCATCACAATAAATTACAATTTCAGAAAGAGGTTGGCGAATTTTGATATTTGCCTTGTTACGCGCAGATCTCCCTAAGCTTACAATATTTATTACTGTATCCACTTCATGAATTAATTTATCATCTGCCAATGCTTCATCAAATTCAGGGAAATCTGTGAGATGAATACTTGAGGGTGCCGATTTGTCAGAATTAACAACTAAGTTCTGATACATCTTTTCAGACAAGAAAGGAATAATGGGTGACATCACTTTAATATATTTTACCAATACGGTGTATAGTGTGTAATATGCAGCCGTCTTATCAGAATCACTTTCCGATTTCCAAAATCGACGACGGTTTCGACGTACATACCAATTTGAAATATCATCAAGTAAACGAGTGGCTTCTTTCATGAATTTAAAAACTTGAAAGTTTTTGTAATATTCATCCGCATCTTTTACAAAGATATTTACTTTAGCTAAAATCCAAGAATCTAATTGTGTTAAATCAGTTTTATTAACCACA
>JABHHG010000043.1 GCA_018671635.1 Fidelibacterota bacterium
AAGTAGGCGATTTCGCCATCTTACTCAAAAACAATTACACCAAAAAACGAGCCTTTATGCTCAATATAATTTCAGGACTAAGTTCTTTAGCTGGAGCCATTTTAGCATTTTTTTTCATGTCATCACTCACAAATGCAACTCCATATATCATGTCCATTTCTGCAGCAAGTTTTATCTATGTGGCGGTCAGCGATTTGATTCCCCATTTGCAAGAGCATACAAATCCTAAGGAGAGTATTATCCAAATCCTGCTCATTCTTGCAGGAATTTCAGTAATTTATTTTATGAGTCATACCCATTAAGAATATCATGCAGAAATTTCTTTTACTTTCAATATTCTCATGCGTGTTTTGTCAAATTCAATATTCTGGATATATAAATACAGAAACTAAAATTAGAAATCTAACGGGAGAAGTTTTAGACTTACCCTATCGGCTTTCTCAATTCAATTTTTCTTACACTTTTGCCATGATTGATATTATCTCGAAAGGTGATGTTGAATTTAGAAATGAAACTATGGAAGGATTATTTTCACTGAGAGAATTTTACATCGGATTCTATCCATCCTTTGGTGAAATTCGATTGGGAAAACAAATTAACTCATGGGGACTCGCCGATGGAAATAATCCCACCGATAATTTAAATCCTTATGACCTAAATTATATGTTTCTTACTGGAACAGATCGAAAGGTTGGTTCTCTTTCCGTTACATTTGATACCTATGTGAACAATCATAAATTGGGTGTGGTGCTTATCCCCAATCATGAACCCAATCGATTCCCCATTGAAGATACAGATTTCAAAATTGATGATAATGAAATTCCCCCAAGCAATAATGAAGATGAATCCCAATGGGGATTGAGCCTACAAAGTATGCTGGGTGAGAGTGATATTATGCTCACCTATTTTAATGGCTATGATTTTGCACCATCATACGCTGGAGAGGATCTACCAAATCAATATGAATTTGAATATCGAAAGACTCAAGTATTTGGTGTAAGCACAGTCTCATTTTGGAATAATCTTACATTCAGAACAGAGTTGGCTTACTTTGATACGAAGACTGCGTTAGATTTAGATACATCTGCAAATTACAAAGCTGAATATTTACAATATGTATTTCAGTTAGAATATCCGGCACCTTCGGATATAACCTTTACCTCCCAGCTTATTGGTAATAAAATGTTATCAGTAAAAGGGGAGGTGATGATTGAAGACCCTCCATCGATAGAGGCAACTAGTGATAATTTCAAGATGGGATTGGGAACACCATTTGCAGCATTTAGTGAGAATGCACTGCTCTTATCCTCGCAAAAAAAATATTTTGATAGTCAATTAGATATTTCAGTATTTGGAATGATTGATCTTACCCAAACGGGATATATGCTTGGGACAAATCTAGAATATTCCCCCATAGAAAACTGGGAAATTATACTGGGAAGTTCAAAATTTATAGGTGACGGAAAAGAAAATTCTCAAAACATTTTCAACAAATTAGAATATTTTTCTAATACATCCATCGGAGTTAAATACTCATTTTAATCCCTCACAAAGATGTAAATTTTAAGCTGAATAAAAAAGATATTAAATGGATTTAGGACTACCCAAAGAAAGCAAAAAGAACGAATTTATAGAGAATCCACAAAAAGCGATGTGGAAACTTGCCATGCCCATGATGTTGGGTATGTCGGTTCAAGCCATTTATATGTTGGTGGATACGGCATTTATCGGAAAATGGGTTGGCCCTACTGGTCTTGCAGCAATGGGCTATATTTTCCCATTTATGTTTTTTCTCATGGGTATCACATTCGGATTGGGTTCTGGTGCCACCTCCGTAATTGCTAAATATATTGGGGGCGACCGCAAAAAAGATGCGGATAATGCGGCTGAACATACCATAATGTTGGGGGTATTCATTTATGGAATTATGCTCTTGGTGCTTTACTTTGCTGGTGAAGGATTAATTAAACTTCAAGGGGCAGATGAAGCGGCCACCCAAGCGGCTATGGACTATTTTAGCATTATGATTTTGGGTTCAATTTTTATGATTCTGGGCGTTTTCTTCCGGTCCATTTTATCAGGTGAAGGTGATAATGTATTTCCCATGAAAGTTTTAGGGGTCGGTACCGTTCTAAATATTATACTCGATCCATTCTTCATAAAGTATTATGGTATTAAAGGGGCTGCTGCTGCCACCATTATTTCTCAAGGACTGGTATTCGCAATTTTTGTTTACTATCTAATTTTTAAGCATCACTCCTATATTACTTTCAAATTACAAGATTTCAAATTCAACTCCAAAATACTTTCAGATATATTTAAAATTGGGATGCCCGCATCTCTCTCAATGATTATTATGTCGTCTGGAGTACTTATTTATAATGTAATACTGGATTCAAATGAAGCAGTTGCAGCGTATCAAACTGCAGGGCGAATTGAGCATTTATTTTTTCTTCCCATCATATCTATTGCAACTGCTTTAGTTACTTTAGTGGGAATGTTCTCAGGTGCAAACCGAATTGATTTAGTGAAGGAAATTGTAAAATATGGACTCACTCGTTCAGTGACAATTTCTGTATTATTTAGTATATTTTTCTCAATCTTTAACCGTCAAATTATTTCTGGGTTTACCAATGATCCCAATATTATCATCCATGCCGCTGAATATTTCAGCGTATTGGTGTTTGCATATCCATTTATTACCATCGGTATGACATGCAGCAGAGTAATGCAAGGATTAGGGCATGGAACCCCCATGCTCATACTTACTATTCTCAGAGTGGTGGTTATCAATTCAGTATTTGCATGGTTCTTTGTGGTTATTCAAGGGAAGCCGGTAATTTTTGCATGGTATTCGCTGTTGATTTCATGTTCAATAACATCAGTAGTTTCAATTTTATGGATGAGATCTAAAATCAAATCTTTTTCAATATTATAATTGTATCTAAGTTGTAATATCCTCGTTACAAGTATTTACATTTAAACAGTACCCATGTGTCCATTTAACCCTGTAGTTTTAATCAGTTGACCAAGTTACTTTTTCCTCCTCCTTAAATTTAACTTATTCAACCTCCTCCTTAATAAATGAAAGCTTTCAGCACCCGCTGAGAGCTTTTTTTATAGGCAATTTCAATGTATATTTAGATATGAATTATTATACAAACATTATATTTATGCTTCTCTATATAAGTATTTCAACTTCTCAAATTATCGAAGAGCAATCATTGTTTGATGAGAATGGCAATGAAGTTGATATATTTGCTTACCAAATACCCGAAAATTATAATCCAAATAACCAACATCCATTACTAATAGCCTTCCATCAATGGGGGGGAAATCAGATGTCCACTTTTTCAACTGAATTTGATGAAGAAGCCAATGCACGAAATTGGATTTTCATGTCTCCATTTGGAGGATCACCCAATAATTACAATCATCAAGATGCTCAAGAATGGGTGAAACAGGGCATTCAATGGCTGGAAGAAAATTATAATATAGATAGTCACCGTATTTATGTGGTGGGTGGTTCAATGGGCGGTGCATCCGGCGCTATCTATGCCAATAATCATTTAGACCCAACAGCGCCCATGGTGGCGGCAACGGCATCAGCGTCGGGGATTTTAGACTGTGAACGACGTGCCATCGAAATGGATGGTAATAATTCCATGATTGAGTGGTTTGGGGGTGATTATGATGAAGTGCCTTTTGAGTACCACCGAAATAGCGCGGTCTACTTTGCCGACTCTACCCAAAGTATGCACTATAATTTGCAATACACTCCCCTTTATTTAGACTTTGGAGAAATAGAGACTCATCGTACCCATGCCGAAGATTTATACAATTTATTATTTAACTATAATGACAATATGTGGATTGATACTATCCCCACCGGTACTCATGGGTATTCTGTTATTGATGAAATACATACCTGTGATTGGTTTAGTCAATTTGAGCTTCAAGATAGCCCAGATACTATTAATCTTAATTTAGATGAACCTAGCCGTGCATATTGGGTAGAGCCATTAAATCATGTAAATGAAACCGAATTTATTCGAGTTATCTCAAATAGATTTTATCCTGAGCATTCAGATTCATTACATATCATAAACTTTATAGAGATTTCTAATACTGATTCGATATTGATTAGTGAAATACTAGACGGTGACTTTAATTACCTACATCTTCTCATTAGTGATCCAATTTATGATGGTATCATTATTGGATTTACTGGGGATTTTACTGCTGAAGTTATACAAGCTTCAGTTATTACTGAATTTGAAATAGATACTATAGAATCTGAACTATCTAATGGAGTTCATTGGTTTAGTTTTAATAATCTAGATATAGATAATTCAGTATTTGATTATATATCTATTGATATTGATTATGAAGGATTGGATGTAAATCAAGATGAAATTTGGGATATTTTAGATATTGTCCTAACCATCAATTTTATTATGATGAATATTGACCCCACTAATATTCAATTTGAATCAGCTGACTTAAATAATGATAATATTGTTGATATATTAGATATCGTCATGATGGTCAATGTGATTATGGGGCAATAACTTTACCGCTTCTTCAACCCTAATGTTTTACTCATAGCCTTATCTAACCATCTATCAGGTAATATTCCAGGGAGGATGTAATCACGCCATTTATTAGGAGAGAGTACATATCTTGTCTTGGGTGAATTTGAATTGATAATTTTTTCAATTCGCTTGGCAATGACATCCGCATCTAATCCTTTTTTCTCAAACATTTTAATCAACCCATTAAATTTACGCAATGCGGGTTCAAAGTCTGATTTGAGAAAAATATTATTTTCAGGGTTGGGGGTTTTTTTCCAAATTTCTGTTTTGACGGGTCCAGGTTCAACAAGAATCACATCAATATCATAAAGCATCAGTTCTCTACGAAGGGCATCTGAAATTCCCTCTACTGCATGTTTTGACGCTGAATATGGCCCCACAAACGGGTAAGAACGTTTCCCCGCCACTGAGCTTATCATAATAATTTTTCCATTATTATTAGCATCTTTATAGGCACCCAACAATTTTGAAAACGCTTGAGTTACGGAAACTATTCCAAATACATTCACTTCAAATTGTTTACGGAATACATCCACAGGAAGCTCAAGCATAGGTCCACCCAGTGCGATTCCAGAATTATTGATGAGGACATCAATTCCATCATCACCCACCACTTGTGATACACAATCCGCTGCTTCATTGATGGCATCAGCATCTGTCACATCGAAAATTAGGGGGTAATAATTTTCTCCAAGTTCTAATTTAACTCGTTTTGCATCTACTTCATTTCTAACTGAACCAAATACGCGATGCCCTGCTTTGGTTAACCGCAGAGCTGCTGCGTAACCAATACCCGTACTCACACCTGTGATAACAATATTTTTCATATTTTCTCCATAAATAAAAAAGGGGAGCTTAAGTGGCTCCCCTAAATTTACCAATTATAATTGGTATCTAAAACGTGAACTGGAAATTTAATTTGTACACTAATTCATCCTTATTACTTTTACGAATATTTGGTGATATCAAAATTCCGCTTCCGCAATTATATACCAGTCCCGAAATAAAAAATTTATCCTTGTCACTATCTTCTTCTAAAACATCATATCTAGAAAAAATGCTGACTTTTCGATTCACGAGATAATTTAGGTAAACAGATGTTAGCGCTTTTTCATCTGAAATATCTAACTCGGTGCCGAATCTAATCCCTCTAAAAGCAAATCCCCCATAGAGAGAAAATAGTGTGAGGGGTGAATCTTCAGTGAGTTCACTGGAATATACAACTCCTAAATTTGCGCCAGAATTTTTCGAAAGATTCGTCTCACCATAATTAACATTCAAATTTATTTTTTGAATATAATTTATCTCTGGAGATTTATAGCCTTCTCCATTCAAATATTGAATACCCACGTTAAAATTATTTAAAAAATTCATTGAAACCCCAACGCCCAAATCCGCAGTTGATACAAATTTATTTTTGTCTAATGCTGACTTCTCAATAAAACGATATCCCCAGTTTTTTTCTTGAATGCCATATGTATTGGTGCCAATTAAACCCAAATTAGTCATACCCCATTCACATTTATGGTCAAGCTGCGCCTTTTTAAGAAATGTAACCAATCGTGTATCTTCAATATTGTTTTCAAGTTCATCTGTTGCTTTGTTAGTTCTACCCACATCAAAGACAACTTTAAACTTAGCATCATTTGACATGTCAATGGAATAACTGAAATATTGTCGATTAAAATTAAAGGCCGATGCATCATTCTCACGGGTGTAGTCAAAATAAGTCACCCCCGTAATTGAGCCATTGTAGGCAAATACGAATGTAAATAATGACAATAGAATTGTTACTTTTTTCATAATCCCCTCAGTAATTAAATATTCTTATAGCTAAAATGCTTTGTGAATAATGTTGATGGCACATCATCAATTTCTAATAATGGATAGATGAATAAATTTACCGTCTCTTCGCCATACCCTTCTAATATAAAATCTCTACCAACCATCATCTCTACACGATTTTCTGTTGCAGTACCAAAAAAATAATTTTTCTTTTCTGGTGCCTTATCTGCTTCTGAAATATCAACGGGGGTCCAGCCCTTTCCTTCTTCATAATAATCTGCCCAACAATGGTATCCACCAATCTTACCTTGTTCACCTTCAGGTATGGTAAATCCCATATGAAATCTTGCAGGAACCTCTAGCGTTCGAGACAAAGAGAGGAAATATGAATGATAATCTGTACAATTCCCTACTCCAATATCACACGCATACACTGAATTACCATTTCCAAAGGTATAATTACCTTTATGAGACTTAGCCTTTTTATATAGGCCTACAACTTCATCTCTATTTACAGCCTTATCTCCATACTGACCATCTGCACTCAACCACGGATCACCATAATATGTATCCCCTATCTCTTTAGGTTTACCATAGTGCATTCCTGATAGAACATAATCATATATACCTCTAACATTTGATTCAGTTAGATTATTCTTTTCTATGATTTTAGAGAAAAAAGTACCCGTAGGTACAACTGAATACGAACCAAGATAGTTTTGAGGTTCTACATTATCATATTGAATATTTTGATGTTCCAATCTATTTACATCAAATGATATAAGAATATTTTTTTCAGTTCTAGTCCCCTGATTATGATTTATATATAGATATTTATTACCATGTAGTTCTTCATTTTCAATAGTGTAATCTAATCCAGCAGCATCAATTTTAATATTAGTGATAGTCTGAACTTCATTAGATTGAGGTATTGGAGCCCAAAGCTCTAATTTTTTATTGTTTGTTGAATCAATGTTTATAGAATAATTAAAATTAAAATTTCTTTGCATATTGTCTGAACATCCAAGTATAAATAATGCAGATATTAGCATGACTTTTTTCATGACGTACTCCTGTTTTTTTGGTTTTTTGATATTAAGCCCCTGACAACCTTGGGGCTAAAGGATGGTACTAGATAGATTTTTCCTCTGAAAAACGTCGACCGACGCTCAACAGAGTTATTCATCTATAATATGTATTATTCATAAAATTCATATGTGAAATTTAAAAACTAATATGCCTCCGAACACATATTTTTACATATTTTAATAATTTAGCTTTGGAACAAAATTTATTGGAATGCATTGCATATTCAAAACAAAGAGGATCTCATGAATAAAATAAAATCGATACTATTATTACTCACATTAACCATGGCATTTAGTAATCCCACTCGAAAACAATTTAGTGAAGCATTTGTACAAACCGCAAAAATTGGTAATCCCGCAGTGGTTTCAATTATTTCAGAAAAAACCATAAATAATAATTATCATCAATTTTTCTCACCATTTGGAAATCAGTTTCAGAATGATGATTTCACTAATCAATCATTGGGCTCTGGCGTAATCTTAGATGCCAAACTTGGTTATATCGTGACCAATAATCATGTGGTGGAAGATGCGGATGGTATTAAAGTTGTACTCTATGATAAAACTGAATTAGATGCAACCATCATCGGTACAGATCCACTATCAGATTTGGCCATCATTCAGGTGGAGTCCAACCATCTTACCCAAATTACAACAGGAACTTCAGCCGATTTAAACGTAGGTGAATGGGTAGTTGCCATTGGTAGTCCATTTGGACTTCAATTGAACCATACTGTGACTGCGGGAATTATTAGTGCCGTGGGTAGAAGTGATGTTATATCTAAATTAAATTTCGAAAATTTCATTCAGCATGATGCTGCCATAAATCCGGGGAATTCTGGCGGTGCACTCCTTAATCTGGATGGTGAATTAGTGGGAATTAATACTGCAATTGCTACCGGTGGTTTTTCCCGGGCGAATGCAGGTGTTGGATTTGCTATCCCTATTGATCAAGTGAAACGCGTAACTATAGATTTAATAAATGACGGAAAAGTATCACGAGGTTGGTTAGGCGTTTCAATCCAAGATATAGATAGTAATATGGAAAAGGTGCTTCATTTAGATAGCCATAATGGAGTTTTGCTGAGCGATGTGTTTACGAATAGCCCCGCTGAAAAAGGTGGGTTACTCCCCCATGACATAATTATGGGAATCAATAATAAAAGGGTAGATAACTCCGCCCAATTAAAGAATTTAATTTCAGCTGAAAGACCTGAAGAAACTATTTCCATAAAAATTCTTCGAGACTCTAAAAAAAGTACTCTAGAAATAAAATTAGGGTCACGTCCAAGTCAAAAAGATTTAATTTCAGGGAATTTAAACTCAAATGATCAATTTGACATTTTAGGATTTTCCGTTGAAAATCATGAAACAGGAGTAATAATTATTGATGTCGAAAAAAAATCAAACTCAGGCAAACAAAATATTAAACATGGAGACATTATTGTTGCCATCGGAAGAAATGTGATTCAATCGGTGAATACTTATAATAAAACTATCTCAAAATATAGTTTGGGTGACATCATAATGCTGAGAATAATTCGGAATGGTAATGCTCGGTACGTTGCTTATGAAATAAGTTGATCCTCCTCGATAAAATATAGATAATTATAATTATCTATAAAACCTTGTTGGTATTCCCCCTACAAGGTTTTTATATTGTGGTAGCGATAACAACGCTAGTTTTTAAATTTAGAATTGCGGTTGTAGTATGTAGTTTATAAGTACTTTTTCTTGGAGAGGAAAAACGTCATAACGACTGAGACGTATTACAGCATTAATTTGGAATGTATCATATATAATTAGTACATTCAAAGTGTTTCCATTCAATGTGTTTCATAGATTAAATTTAAACTTTTAGGCTTGATTAATTCAATACTTGAGGAGGTATTTATGTTAAGGTTTTTAGTGTGTGTTTTTTCCCTTTGTTTGTTATTTTCAGGCACAGATTTAAAAAAGAAAAAGGGGAAATTAAAGGGGAGAAAATTATGGTTAAGTTATGATAACACCCTTATTTCAGATTTAGAAAAACAATTGCAAAAAATTGAAAAAGGGGAGTACAGCGACAAAAAAACCAAAGAAATTCTTGCTATCGCTGATGAATATTTTAAAATTAGAGATGCAAATGAAAAACGTAAAATCTCAAGTTTAATAAAAAAACTCAATAAAACGACTAAGTAAAAAAAATATAGTTTTATAAATAGTATAAAAGCCTTGAAAGCCTCAAGGCTTTTTTTATTTCTATAAAAAATAGCTCCCTCTTTCGAAGGAGCTACAATATTCATCAAAGCCATAGGGGGTAGTGAGGAGTAAAGCGAAGGGTGAGATAGAACTCATATGCCTTACGTAGTAACTTATTGTATCTCCCTTAATCTATTCATGACTTACATCACATCTATACTTTTCTTAATTTAACGAGAATAAAAAGCCCTACAATTGTTAGTACACCTCCAAGAACAATGTTAATACCGACAGCTTCAGAAAACAAATAGTAAGCAATAATCGATGCAATGATTGGTTCGCCCAAAGGAAAAGATGCCACAATAGTTGGTTGTATATATCGTAGCGCAAAGTAAAAAGAACCATGCCCAAATACGGTTGGAATCAATCCCAATAAAAATAATCCAAAATAATCCAACTCTGAATATCCAATAAGTGATTCACCGGTAAAGAATGAAATCATCAATAATGTGATTGCTGCTGAGGCAAATAATGTTTTACTAAATGTAACTGTCCCAGCCTCCTTTCTAACATTTTCAGAAATCATAAATGCTAAAGCAATCCAAAATGAGCAAATTAAGGCGTATAAATTGCCCCTTGTGTAATTACTGGATGCGTCAAATTGATCACTTACAATAATAACTGACCCTGTAAAAATAATAGCTAATGCAAAAACCATATTCTTTTGAATGCGTCGTTTTAGCCAAAACTTTTCTAATAATAATGTAAAAAGGGGAGCTAAGGTTCCTAAAAATGTGGCATTCGCAATTGTCGTCAATTTAATTGATTCAAAAAAGAATTGAAAATGGATGCCTAAAAAGATACCTCCCAAAATTGTATAATTTCTATTTTTAGTAGAAAGTGATACCGTGGGTTTAAATTTGCTATACACCCACAGAATTGTTGCCCCAATAGCCATTCTCCAAAATGAAATTCCAACTGCAGGAACGTCCGATAATATTCTTGCCAAAATTGGAGATGTACTTATGGCAAAAGTAGCAGATACCAAAAGTAAAACCATTCTATATTGAGATATCAATTAATCCTTAGGTGTGTTAGTTGGTGGGTTCTATTTTTTGACTCATCTGAATCACGTGATGAGGGTATGGAATCTCAATATTTTCATCTCTAAACTTATAAAAAATAGATGAATTTATTTCATCAATTACACGTCCACGCATTTCAGGCCTTTCAATCCATAAAAGTAGCTGAAAGGTTAGGCCGTAATCTGCAAATTGGCGAAATCTTACTCTCGGTTCTGGGTCTTTACATACATTTGGTGACGCAATTGCTACGTCTCTTAATACTCGTTTTACTTGTTCAATATCGCTCTCATAAGAAACACTAATGGTAATTCGTACCCTTTCTTTTTCATGGGGTCCACCACTCTCATTCACAATTTTTGAATTCGCTATTACAGAATTAGGAATGGTTATTTCGATATCATCACGAGTCATAATTCGAGTACTTCTAATGCCAATACTTCTTACATAACCTCGCTCACCCGCATCCAAATTAATATAATCACCTTCTTTATACGGTGCATCTGCCATAATGAATATTCCTGCAAACAAATTTGAGAGTGTATCTTTAGCTGCAAAACCAATCACCACACTCAAAATACCTGCTGATGCCACCCAGCCAGTAACATCCACATTCCAACTCAATAATATAAAATATACGGCACCTCCAAAAATGGCTATTTTCCCAATATTGTCAAATAATGGCATGGTTCTTTTTTGAATAAAACGTTTAGTATCACCCGCTTTTGATGACCATCTTATTAATTCTACAAATATTTTTGAGACTGCAATTGACCATACAATCACCGTTATAGACTTAAATAATCCTAGTAAAAGATATAAAAAAGAATCGGGCAATGATACAGTATTTACAGAAAAAAAAAGTCCTAGAAAAAATACTGAATAATAAATTGGCTTATGAAGGGCATCAACTAATTTATCATCAAAGGAGGTTTTGGTTTGTTTCGCAAACCGAAGTATAATCCCAGATAATATCCAATCGGCAACCTTTGCAGAAAATGCAGAAATTAATACGAGTACAATAAAATATATTGAGGTGTATTCTTTTAAAATATTGATGAAGTCTATAATGTATTCCATACCCGAAATTATTACATATCTACTATTTAAATAAACAAAAAAGCTTTTCTCTTTCAAGAAAAGCTTTTCTGCTTTAGGGAGACCCTCCCTCAAGGTCAAACAACAAGAAATTTATCTATGCGATTGCATATTTTTTATATGCATCCAAAAACTGATTAACGGTGAGATAATACTTATTTCCAATATTTTCACTTATACATTAAGAATCAATGTAATGATTATCTATAATTAAATTGAACTCAATTAGCATTTGGTTTTGCTTAAATCCTATACTGTTAAAATGATATTTACCGATACCACTCTCTGTTGAAATAACAAGGAGTGGATATTCTCTACACACCATATATAGATAATCTGCTGATTTCATATCTCTTTCATAGTTTCTCATAAATCTCCCTTTTATGTTGTCAAAACTCGTAGGTAAATTATTCATTCTAACAATTTACTTTTGTGATTCAACACACCTAGAACTTATAGTTGTGACATAACTCTCATTTTTTTATCCCTCAACTATTAATGTGATGCAGCATCATTTTTAGAAACAAAATAACCTTTAATATTGTATCAGGAAACAGAATACTTATTTAGGGAGTAATAAAATGTCAGAGAAAGAGAGAAAAAATTATTTAAGTCTTACCATTTGGTTCAATTTGCTAATTGGAATATATAATTTATATATTTTTAATGAAATGAGTTCTACATTCCATTTAGTATTGGGAACATTTAATATTGGAGTATGGGTATTTAATAGACACCAACTTGAACCTATTCTAGCAAAGGTAAGCTCAGCTGTAAAGGATAAAAAAAGACCTTGAAATTCAAGGTCTTAAAAACACTAAAATAAATACTGTAATAATCCTTTTAGCCACGAAATCATTTCGCTAAAGGATCCGTTAAATTTATAATATTGTATCAATGCAACTATTAGAAAAATGTCTATTAAAATCAATCCTTTACTCAAATAGTATTTTCTAAAAAAACTGCGGCTTGTCAAATCAGCTATCAAGTATGATGTTTACCAAGGTAACAATATCTAGAATATTGATAACACCATCTTGTGTAATATCAGAAACAGCAATTTGCTCGTCAGTAAATGTAATAATACTTAATACATAATTAACCAGGCTTACCACATCCAAAATATTTAAGACACCATCAAAATTTACATCACCTAATAGATTCGATTCGATTTCACATGTACCATCATCAACCGATGCATTTGGATTATAATTGGAACTTGATGGGTCAGTACAGCCTAAATCAAAATTATATAGACCTTTTGCTTGGCTCCACCACCCATTATTGGCATAAAAAACGCCTATGTAATAATTGATATTTTCACCAGTGGTCCAATCGTAATAATCTACAATATTATTATCTAAAAAAGTATCTACATTAGATGCACCTTGTACAAATGAACAGGTACCATCTGCAAGACAACGCTGAACTACAAATGAATTGATGTCTTCAGGGGGTACGAACGCTGACCAATCAATATGAATTTGACCCAATGTTGGCGTAAACACCATTTCTTCCCATGAAGGCACTTGATTATATTTACATGTATTGTTATCAATAGTTGCTGCTGGATCATAGAAACCATCACAAGGTACTTCTGGACAAGTTGGGCAGTGATTCCACCAATCTGCATATTCATCTTCTTCCATTGTGGGGGGATTACTATCACAATTTAATGCATTCGGATCAAGGCAGCCTTCTATCTCTTGTGAATAAATTGAACAAATTAATAAACTAATTAAGAGCAGTACTTTCAATTAATTCCCCATAATAATATTAACAATGAGTACAATATCAAGGATGTCAATAATGGTATCACCATTAACATCAGCGGC
>JABHHG010000216.1 GCA_018671635.1 Fidelibacterota bacterium
ATTAATTGTCGCTATTGCCGCTTCAGTCAAATTATTTGGTGCCGCAAGTGAAGTACAGGATCGTACTAGCCAGTTTATGGGAAAAACTTTACCGGAACTAAACGATTTACAGCAAATCAAACAATCCTTAGATGCTATTACCGAAGCTGCAAAAAATAGTGATAATTTGATGCCATTAATTATCAATGCCGCGAAAAACTATGCCACTATGGGTGAAATTGTTGATGCCATGAAAGTTGTATTTGGTGAATGGGAAGAAAACGCAGTCATTTAAATTTGAGTACAATGTCGAGCAAAATATTCAATCATAAAGATCCTTTTACGGTCGGAGTTGAAGAAGAGTATATGATTTGTGATCCATCTACTGGAGAGCTAATAAATCGTGCAAATGAAATTATGGGCTCTATAGACCCCGATTTACAACAACGATTTAGCTATGAACTCTTATTATCTGAGATTGAAATCAATACCTCTGTCTGTAAGGATGTTGATGAAGCGGTAAATGAATTATGCGACTTGAGAAATCATGTCCGCATTCTAGGTGAAAAATTAGATTATAGAATAGGTATTAGCGGTACCCATCCCACAGCTTTACCTGAAGATCAAAAATTTGTTGAAAATAATTCTTATAATTGGGTTTCTGATCAATTGCATTATTATGCTGAGAGAAATATTACATTTGCCACTCACGTTCATGTTTCAGTGCCTGACGGTGAAACGGCAGTTCATGTCACTAATTCTTTACGTCAGTGGATTGCACCCCTACTTGCATTAAGTTCCAATTCTCCCTTTTATGCTGGGGAGTATACACATTTTAAATCTGCGCGAACCATGCAGTTTGGTGCATTTCCCCGTACTAATATTCCACCGTATTTTGAATCATATACACATTATGAGAATATGGTCGCCGACTATTTAAAGATAGAATCTATTAGTAAGTCACGTCAGATTTGGTGGAAACTCAGACCACATATGGATTTTGGTACTATTGAGTTTAGAATGTTAGATGTACAGCGCAGCCTAACAAATACAAAAATGTTTATTGCCCTTATACAAGCCCTTGTTTTTCAAGCATCTGAGGACTATAAGAGTGGAAAATTGAACGAAGATTTTTCATCTGAATTTTTAACTGACTCTCTCTGGAAAGCTTCTCGATTTGATTTTAATGCAAAAATAATTGATGTAAATTCAAATGCTATTGTTACCATGGAAGCTAAAATCAAAGAAATGGTAAAATATGCTACCAAAGCGTTGACTGATTTTGGAAATACAGATATTTTATTTACTATTGATGACATCCTCAAAAATGGTTCAGAAGGTGATGATCAGTTGGATGTTTTTGAGTCCAATGGCATAGATGATTTGAAGCAATACTTAATGGATAACGTTGAGTATAATATTCTATAAGTATCATACAGTTAGAAATACTTAAATTCCCCTACTTTATTTTAATTCTTTTTTACAACTTACTTAGGAAAGACTTCTACTCATGTCAAGAAAAATAGTACACGTTGTTGGAACTGGAACTATCGGCGAACCCCTCATTGGATTATTATGTGATTTTAAAGATAATTTAGGTATTGATGAAGTAACATTCCATAAAAATTCTCCACATACTACCGATCGATCAAAAGTTCGAAACTTAATTAAACGTGGCGCAAGATTAACCACTCAAGATGAAAAGATAGATGGATTTAATAATATTGGATTAAAGCCTGAATTTTCAACCACTGAAGCCATAGATAGAGCATCTGTTGTAATTGATTGCACACCCTCAGGTGTAGGGCATAAAAATAAAATCAACTATTATGAGAAGTACCTTCATAATACACTTGGATTCGTAGCGCAAGGCAGTGAATTTGGATTTGGTAAAATGTATGCACGTGGCGTTAATGATTCTACTTTAGTACAGGGTGAAGATAGGTTTGTCCAAGTGGTTTCATGTAATACTCATAACTTATCTACAATTGTTCAAACACTTGCAATAGATGATGGTGATGACAATCTTATAGAAGGTAGATTTAATTTAATCCGCCGCTCTAATGATGTGAGTCAGTCTAATAATTTTGTTCCATCACCACAAGTAGGTAGCCATAAAGATCCAGATTATGGAACTCACCATGCCCGCGATGCTGCATTACTCTTCAAAACATTGGGCTACAACCTTAACTTCTTTTCGTCAGCCATGATTGTAAATACGCAATATATGCATATTTTACATTTTCATTTAAAAGTGAAAAATGAAACAACAATTCAAAAGATTATCGCAAAGTTGGAAGCTAATGACAGAATTGCAATTACCGACAAAATTAATGCAAATGAAGTATTTTCATTTGGTAGAGATCATGGACACTTTGGAAGAATTTTAAACCAAGCCGTTGTTTCAATTCCATCACTGAATGTTAGAAATGGAAATGAAATAACTGGATTCTGTTTTACCCCTCAAGATGGCAATTCATTATTAAGCTCTATTTCTATCGCGGAATGGTTTTTATACCCACATTCATACGAAGATAAAATTCAATGTCTAAAACCATTCTTTTATGACGAGGTGTAATTATTGCACTCAATGTTGAAAAAGTAGTTAATGGTCCATTTCAACAAAATGCTTATGTGATATGGAATAACACCCATTCGTTTATTATTGATCCAGGTGGAGATTCAAATCGCATTATTGATATTATCAAATCTAACGATTTATCTCCATCTGCTATTTTAAATACTCACGCCCATCTAGATCATATTGGTGCAATTTCTCAACTTATTAAATTCGGGCAATATCCTTTTTATCTACACATAGATGAAATCAAATTACTTAACTCTGCCAATGAGTACACTGTTATGTTTGGTCTGCCGAATATAGATATTCCAAAAGTTGATAACATATTAAATGATACATCATTTATTGATTTTGATGGATGTGGAATTGAAGTTTTAGAAACACCGGGACACACCTCTGGTGGAGTATCCTTTTTAATTGATGGACATCTTTTTACGGGTGATACTTTATTTTCAGGGTCAATCGGCAGGACGGATTTACCTGGAGGAAATTTAGAAACTCTATTAAATTCTATTCATTCCAAATTGATGGATTTAGATGACTCAGTTATTATCCATTCGGGACATGGTCCTGATACTTCCATCGGCATAGAAAAAAGGACTAATCCATTTTTACAAGATGATTAATCTCAAAAAAATATTAAACAATAAGCTTATATCCTATGCAGATGAATCCTCAACCTCTATCTCTGAATATAAATATATTCTGGCGCTTTCTGGGGGAGTAGATAGCATGACATTATTTCAATGCTTAATTGATTTAAATTTGAATTTCTATACAGTTTACTTTAATCATAATTATCATGCCGAATCAAATAATGTATCTACATTTTTAGAGGAATTAACGTTTAATTCAAATGTAATAAAGCATTTTAAGATATCTTTGGATTTAAGTAACGCCAAAAATTTTGAAAGCAAAAGTAGGGATAAAAGATATTTTCATTTAGAAAATTTACGACGTCGACTGAACTGTGATTTAATTCTAACTGCCCACCATCTTGATGATCAGATAGAAACTTTGCATATGAGAAAAATTCAAAATGCACATTGGAGTAACTCTCTAGGGATTCGTGAGAAACTGAATAATATCCGTCGTCCGTTATTGTCAATCTCAAAAGAAACGATTATTGAGTTTGCAACTCGACAACAGCTTGTATGGAAGGAAGACCCCACGAATAGTGATAATTCATTTTTACGAAACAGGATTCGCAATATTGATCTACCTGAGTTAAAAATTGAAAGACCCGAATATGTCTATGGCTTGCTATCTCAATATAGAATTAATATTGACAAATTTGAAGAAATTTCGCAAATGATAAAAAAAACTAATTTCAATACTGAGCAGTTTAATTTTGGAATTTCACTTAAATATGACAAGTTATCATTATTTACATCTATTGGAAAAAAGGTTGTGCTTCAGTATTTTATTAAAAATTATTTCCAAGGAATTTCCCTCTCTCATTCTTGGGATGAGTGGAAAAATTTATTAACATACCTTGAATCTAAAGTAAAACGAAAATCTCTATTTAAGTTATCAGAGGATATTTCTGTATACAAGTCAGCATCAAAGATTTTTATGATACGACACAATGAATTAGCATTTACTGAGATACTTCTTGAAAATGGCTGTGAATGGCATGGTGGAAAAATATTTTTATCTCCACAAAATAAATTTAAAGCATACTCAGATAAATTGAATGCATCATTACCTCTTGGAGCTAAATATATGGTGAGACAGTGGAAAGCAAGTGATTCGTATGTTTCTGCCACAAGTGGTCATAGGCGAAAAGTTTCAGATTTATTTATTGATAATAAATTAAACTATATTCAAAAAAAAATTCAACCAATCGTAATTGATGAAAATGATACTATACTATGGATTCCAGGATTAGCACATGCATCAGTTGATATGAATAGAAACTTTACAAAATATACTTGGGAATCTCATTTATGTTAAATGACGAAGTTTTATCCTCGATTATTGGAGAGCAACAGTTAACAGAGTTGATTTCTGAGCAAGAAATAAAAAAACGCATTGTAGACATTGCACGAGATATTTCAGATAATTATAAGGGGAGAATTCCAATTATTATCGGCGTATTGAATGGATCTTTTCTTTTTTTGGCAGATATTGTAAGAGAGCTCGATATTGAGTACGAAGTTGATTTTATAAAAATATCCTCTTATGGAAATTCAACTACTACTTCCGGTACGGTACGATTATTGAAGGATATAAGTGCAGATATCACTGGTAGAGATATTATATTGATTGAAGATATTGTAGATACAGGCTTATCATTAAACTTTTTAAAAAAGAGGTTTGAAGATGCGTCTCCAAATTCATTGGCTTTTGTAACATTATTGCATAAACCCCATACATCAAAAATTGATTTCAATATTGACCATATAGGATTTGAAATAGGCGATGAATTTGTCGTAGGATATGGATTAGACTATAAGCAAAAATTACGAGGTTTACCCTCTATATACACGTTAACTAAGGATTAAGTAAAATGCCTGATAAGAAAAAGAAGACAAATAAAAAAAATGCGAATAATAAAGTTTGGAAAACGGTTGGCGGAAATGTAATTATTTGGGTGCTGATAATTGTAATGTCAGTAACGGCGTTGCAACTATTTTCAACGGATAAAAAGCCAAAGCAAATTACATACTCTGAATTTAAAGACTTTTTGGATGCGGGTAAAATTGATTCTGCTGAAATTGTGGGGAGAACCTTTAATGGGAAATTTAGATCTCCAGAAATTTTTGAAAATGAGGTTACTACTGAATCAAAGGAGTTTACAACATTCGTCACAATCCTCCCTGAGGTTTCAATTGAAATGACAAAATCATGGGATGATAATAATATTAAATATGAGTTTAAAGATCAAACTTTTGGATTGACGGAATACTTAATTCAATTTTCACCATGGTTATTAATAATTTTATTTTGGTTCTTCCTAATGAGAAAAATGCAAGGTGGGGGTGGACAAAGTGGCATATTTAATTTTGCAAAAAGTCGCGCTAAAATTATATCACCAGACACACCAAAAACTTCATTTAAAGATGTGGCAGGTTGTGAGGAAGCAAAAGTTGAACTGCAAGAAATTGTTGAATTCTTAAAACATCCTAAAAAGTTTAAGAAATTAGGTGCAAAAATTCCACGTGGCGGACTTTTAATGGGGCCACCAGGAACAGGTAAAACATTACTCGCGAAGGCCGTTTCAGGTGAGGCTGGCGTACCCTTTTTTACAATTAGCGGAGCTGAATTTGTAGAAATGTTTGTCGGGGTTGGTGCAAGTCGGGTTCGAGATTTATTTGATCAAGCTAAGCGTAATGCCCCAAGTATAATTTTCATTGATGAGATTGACGCTGTTGGCAGGCATCGTGGTGCCGGTTTGGGTGGTGGCCATGATGAGCGTGAACAAACGCTAAATCAAATATTAGTTGAAATGGATGGTTTTGATACTGATGATAGTGTTATCCTGTTGGCTGCTACAAATAGGCCCGACGTATTAGATAAGGCTTTATTGCGACCCGGTCGTTTCGATCGACAAATTGTAATTGATGTACCCGGATTAGAGGGTAGAGAAGCTATATTGAAAATCCACACTAAAGGTGTTCCGTTGGCCAAAGATATAGATTTGAAAACATTGGCAAAAGGTACGCCTGGATTAGCTGGTGCAGATCTTGAAAATTTGGTAAATGAAGCTGCTCTTTTTGCGGCACGCCGAAATAAAAAGAAAGTATTTAATTCTGACTTGGAAGATGCAAAAGATAAGGTCATGATGGGAGTTGAACGAAAAAGTATGATTTTAACTCAGGGTGAAAGAGAAATTACAGCCTATCATGAAGGTGGTCATGCACTAGTTGCATATCATACAAAAGATGCTGATCCCGTTCATAAGGTTACAATTATTCCGCGAGGACGTGCATTAGGAGTTACAGCTCAACTTCCTGTGGATGAAAAACATAATTATTCAAAGAATTATTTATTGGGTCGCTTAGACATTCTCATGGGTGGAAGATGCGCTGAAAAAATAATCTTCAATGATACAACAACTGGTGCTGGCAATGATATTGCTGTAGCAACAGATATATCCAGAAAAATGGTTACAGAGTGGGGAATGACGGATGTCATAGGACCATTAGCATTTGCACAAAAGTCAGAAGAAATTTTCTTAGGAAGAGATATCTCACAAGGTAATGATTTAAGTAATGAAATGTGCAATTTAATTGATTCTGAAATCACTAAGCTTGTTAAGGCTGCTGAAGTAAATGCAGACAAAATTCTAAACAAAAATATTGACCAATTACATGCTGTAGCAAAGGCCTTGCTTGAATTTGAAACGATTGATGGGAATGATTTAAACCGTTTAGTGAGTGGTGAAAAAATTGTGAAAATAAAACCTGATAAACTATCAGAAGAAAAGCCTCGCAGAAGACGAAGTAAAAAAGACAAGACTACTGAGAATCCATCTGTCTAATCAGATGTACAATTTGTCGAGTAATATTAAAATTATGGGGGTTCTCAATTTAACTCCAGACTCTTTTTATTCAGAGAATAATATCTCAGTAGAAGAGCGTTTATCTAAATTATCTAACGCTGATATAATTGATGTGGGGGCAGAGTCATCACGACCTGGAGCAGTTCCCATTACTTCTGAAAATGAAATAAAACGTATTGAAGAATTGCTTCCCTTTTTATCTCAAAATTTGATTGAACTTTCGATTGATACTTACAAGCCCGCGACTGCTTCTTTTGCATTGAAGAATGGATTTACTTATGTAAATGATATCACAGGTGGCCAATCGACTGAAATGCTAGAGATTGTTGCAAATCACAATGCTAACATTATTTTAATGCACATGCAGGGCACACCAACAACCATGCAAAATAATCCAATTTATAGTAATGTTTTGGATGATATTTCTGCTTTCTTTGAGAATAGTTGTGAGTGTGCTATAAAAGCTGGTATTAGCAGTAAAAATATCATAATTGATCCTGGAATTGGATTTGGTAAAACAATTTCAGATAATGATGAAATTATTAACAATATTTCTAAACTCAAATCACTTGGATTTCCCGTATTGATTGGAGTATCTAGAAAGTCATTTTTACAGCATAATGGGGATTCACCTTCAGAAAGATTACCTACAACAATCTCTGCCAATACTATTTCCATGTTAAATGGTGCTGACATCATTAGAGTCCATGACGTTGATGAACATGTAAAAACGAGAGCAATTCTCTCACGAATGTGTAGACAATAATCGGGTGAAGCTTATGGATATTAACACCTATAGAGAACAATTTATCTTAGTTAAGAAAAAGTATCATGAGCTCCGTAATATTATTGATATTGATGTATTGAATATAGAATTAAATAGACTACGTGAATTTACGGTAGATGTTAATTTTTGGGATGACAATAAGTCGGCACAAAAAATATTAAAGCAAATTAGTAAAATTGAGAATGAAATAAAAATGTGGGCTGATTTAGATAGGCATTTTAACGATTCTGATTTTTATATGGAAATCATCAATGATGGTGAAACTATAGATTCAGATTCAATAAAAACATTAAATTCTTTCTCTCGAGTTGTTGAAAAAGTTGAATTGTTAAATCTTTTAAGTGAGGAAGATGATCAGCGTGGTGCAATTTTAACCATTCATCCTGGCGCAGGTGGCACTGAATCCCAAGATTGGGCAAGTATGCTTTATAGGCTTTACTCTCGATGGTGTGAACGAAATAAGTATAAAATTAAGATTCTAGATTATCAAGATGGGGATGAAGCAGGCCTAAAAGATGTTTCCATAGAAATTTCTGGCAATTTCGCATATGGTTATTTGAAAGCTGAACGTGGTGTGCATCGTCTAGTTAGAATTTCACCATTTGATAGTAATTCAAGACGCCATACTTCCTTTGCATCAGTTTTTGTATACCCATTATTGGATGATGATGTTGAAATTGAAATTGATGATAAAGAAATTAGAATTGACACATATCGGGCAAGTGGTGCAGGCGGTCAACATATTAACAAAACGGATTCTGCAGTAAGGTTAACTCATGCCTCCTCAGGAATTGTGGTACAATGCCAAAATGAGCGAAGTCAGTTAAAAAATAAGAATACTGCAATGAAAATGCTTAAGGCAAAATTGTATCAAAAAGAATTGGAAGAGCGAGCGGCAGAACACGAAAAACTAGCAGGTCAAAAAAAAGACATTGGTTGGGGAAGTCAAATTCGATCTTATGTTTTTCATCCTTATAATTTAGTGAAAGATCATCGAACGAATGTTGAAAGAACTAATGTGCAAGCTACTATGGATGGTGAAATAGATCAATTCATACGAGCATATTTATTGATGAATATGGAGAGTAAAAGTGTCGTCTGAAAATAATAGTTTAAATCAAGTTATAAAGCATCGCCTTGAAAAGTTAAATAAAATTAAAGATGCAGGTATTAATCCATTTCCGTACAGCTATACCTCAACCCACAAAATTGTTAATATCTTAGCTGAACAAGAAAATCTTTTGAATTCTCATGTATCAATTTCAGGCAGAATCGTTTCTTTCCGAAAGATGGGAAAAGCAAGTTTTATCCATATTCAAGAAGAGTCTAGTAAGTTACAAGTTTATGCAAAAAGTGATATCCTGCCAGATACTATATATGATAATATAGTTAGAAATTTAGATTTAGGTGACATCGTTGGTATATCTGGAGATTTGTTCATTACTAAAATGGGCGAATTAACGGTTAAAACTACCGGATTGGAACTATTATCAAAAAATATTAGACCCTTACCTAATTTAAAGGAAAAGGATGGCGAAGCATTCAATGCGTTTGAAGATAAGGAATTGCGTTATAGACATCGTCATTTAGATTTGATTGCTAATCCTGAAGTAATGGATGTATTTAAACTACGTGCAAAAATCATTTCTACTATAAGATCCGAATTAGATGCTCAAGACTATATTGAAGTTGAAACACCCATTTTACAGAACATTTATGGGGGTGCATCTGCGCGACCATTTACCACATTTCACAACACACTAGAACAAAAACTTTACTTAAGAATAGCAGATGAACTCTATCTAAAGAGATTGATTATTGGTGGATTTACCAAAGTCTATGAAATTGCCAAGAACTTCAGAAATGAAGGCATGGACAGAAATCATAATCCTGAATTTACAGCATTAGAATTTTATCAGGCATATGCAGATGTATATGTGATGATGGATTTGACTGAGGCTATTATTCATAATGTGGCAAAAGAAATTAGTAAAAAAGAAGTTGAATTTTCTGGTCATAAAATTGATATTTCTCAGACATTTATCCGTAAATCAATGTTCTCGCTTTTAAACGAAGCAACTGATGAAGCTGTTGATAAAATGGATTCTCAAGCATTATTTGCATTGGCAAAAACCAAAAATATTTCCGTAGAAAAAAATATGAATTATGGTCAATTGCTTGATTGTATTTTTGGCGCATTGATTGAACCAAAATTGGTGCAACCAACGTTTGTTACTGATTATCCGAAAGCTATATCACCATTGGCAAAAGTTTCAAGGGATGGGAATCCCGAAATTGTTGAAAGATTTGAATTATTCATTGGCGGAATGGAATTTGCAAATTCCTTTACTGAGTTAAATGATCCAATTGAACAACGAAATCGCTTAGAGGCACAGTCCAGATTAAGAGATTTGGGAGATGATGAAGCACAAGTTATAGATGAGGAATTTTTAATGGCGATGGAAACGGGTATGCCACCAACTGGGGGTGTGGGTATTGGCGTTGATCGATTAGTGATGCTATTGACTGAGCAAGATTCAATAAAAGATGTACTATTATTTCCGGCTATGCGTCCTGAATAGATTTATGTTTAAGCATATATCAATAGCATTCCGACAATTATTTTCAAGACATTCTTTTGGATTTGTTTATGTGACCTCAATTTTTGGAGTTTTGGGACTGTCTATTGGGATAGCTTCCTTGATAATAATTTCTTGTGTCTCGGATGGTTTTTCGAATTTAATTAATGCAAAACTCTCTTCAATAGATGGACACTTCCGTATAACCAGTTACTATAATGATGATATTAGTATTACGGATGCGATCAGTATTTTTGATGTTTTAAATAAAAATCCACAGCTAAAATCTTCCTATCTTTATACTGAAAATCATGCAATGCTCAAAAGTAAAAATTTATCTGAAGGTGTCATAATTTACGGCTGTTCTGATTCGGCCCTGATAAATATATTTAATGTTAATGAGTTTATTATAGAGGGTTCAATTAATAATTACGATTTTAATTCAGCAGTTTTAGGAAGTGTATTGGCAAGTAATCTAAATTTGGAAATTGGTGATGAATTCTATCTTTTTAATATCGATGATATCGTAAACCAGAATAAACTATATGCTCTAAAATTAAATTTAAATGCAATTATTGATACCGATTTTTCAGAATATGATAGATTGTTAGCATTTATACCCATTGAGTCAGCTCAAGCATTCTTTTTAGACTCAATGAGTGCAACTGGTATTATATCTTCAGTTTACTCCCCAATGAAGGTTGATAGATTAGAAAATTCACTATTTGAGTCTTTACGTGAATATCCTGTTCATATAACTTCTTGGAAAGACAGACATCGCAGTATTATTTCTTGGCTTAACATTTATGATATTCCAATAAAGTTAATAATGATATTTATTGTTTTAGTTTCAATTTTCAATTTAGCGGCCACTATTTGGATGCTTTCTTTTGAAAGAAAAGGTGAATATGGAATTCTGAAAACAATGGGGTTTATGAGACATGAAATTAAGAATATAATATTAATTCAAAGTTTATTGCTATCTACAATTGGAAGTTTTTTCGGAATTATGTTAGCACTGGCAGCACTTATTGGTCAACATTACTATCACTGGATATCGATTTCCTCTGACATTTATTTTATGAATTATCTACCTGTTTCATTTAATATATCGTCTTTTTTGATTTATCCATTTCTTGGAGTGATTATCTCTCTATGTGTAACTTTTTTTCCAGCATATAAAATATCAAATTATTCTCCAGCAAGTGTGCTCAAATATGAGTAAAATTGAATTTTATTTTAAATATATATTTAGAACTGTCGATGGTAATTACTATAATTGGCGATTTTATTTACCCTTAATCGGCGTTGCGTTTGGTATTATTGCAGTAACACTTACTTTTTCTATTATGCAAGGCATGGAAAACGAAGTCTTTAATAAATTAGAAGCTATAAATTATACGTCCATTATAAATGATGAAAATTTCATCAAGCCTGAAAGCAAAGATTTTACCTTTGCAATTGAAAAAAAGGCCATCGCTAATAATTTAAATGAATATAGAGTAATAAACGTTAGAGCAATCGAAGATTTTAACAACTTTAAAGCAACTTCAATGGCTAGGTTTTTTCTTGAATTAACAACTATTAATAATGATAGACAAGTGATTATAGGTAGTGGATTAGCTGCAAAACTAGGTGTATCCGTTAGTGATGACATTGAATTAATTTCCCCTACAGATATAAACTTATTTACTGGAGTTCCCACAGCTGTGAAAGTAGAAGTTTCAGGGATATTTAATTTGCAATTATTAAATTATGATGATCAATATATTTTTACTAATTTTGTTGTGGGGAAGGAACTTTTTAAATCTGCTAAACAGCAAATATATTCAAATTTATCTCATGAAGAAATTAAATTAAGATTCCCTGAAATTTCAAACATCACAAGTTGGCAAAGTATGCATCTCAATTTTATTTCTGCAATGAGATTAGAAAAACTTGCATTTAGCTCATTTGGATTTTTAATTATATTGTTATCTTCATTTTCTTCTTTTTCAATAATGTGTGTAACAGTTGTAAGGAGAGTTGCTGAAATTGGCATTTTGAGAACTCTAGGATTCACACAAAGAATGATTGGAAATATATATTTTTTACAAAGTTCTTTAATTGGAATTTTAGGTGGAATCCTTGGTATTGTTGTGTCAAAAATATTTATTATACTCGATAATTCCCATCAATTAATTACAAATTTATTTACATCTGAAATAATGTTTGATTTCAGTTTAAATATTGAAAATCAAGAAATTTTTATGATATTTTTAATTGCTTTAACTATTATGTTAATCGCTGGGATTTACCCTTCAATTTATGCATCTAAAATTCCAATCCTTAAATCATTGAATTATAACAAGTGATAATAAACGTAAAAAATATAAATAAAGCCTATAACACTGAAATTGAAACCAATACGGTTCTATGTGATCTAAATTTCCAGCTAAACTCTGGAGAAATAGTTGCTATTCGTGGAGAGTCGGGTTCAGGTAAATCAACGTTTCTAAATTTACTCGGAATGCTTGACGCATCAGATGGAGGGGATTTATTTATTGAAGATAAGCTAATTAACTCAATTGATGATATTGAATCTACTCGCTCAAAGACTATTGGGTTTTTGTTTCAATTTCATCATTTACTGCCTGAGTTTACAGTAATGGAAAATCTACTAATCCCACTCATGATAAATATAAATTCTACCCAAAATGAAAATATAAAATGGTGTGAAGAATTACTTATCACACTAAAGCTGATGCATGTGAAAGATAGGTTACCTTCAGCGCTTTCTGGGGGTGAACGTCAGCGAATTTCATTTTTACGGTCATTGATAAATAAACCTAAATTTATTTTAGCAGATGAACCAACTGGAAATCTTGATTACGAAAATACACAAATACTGTTGGAACTTATTACCACTTTTAGAGATAAATATAATATCGCATTTATTATTGCCACACATGATGACAATGTAACTAAAATATGTGATAGAATTCTAAATCTTAAAGATGGTAAATTACATCATATAAAAGGGAACGATTAATGAAGGAAAATTTTTCAAAAGGTGTTCAAAAAATATTAAAATTTGCAAAGGAAGAGGCGGTTCGCCTTGGGCATAGCTATGTTGGATCTGAGCATTTATTGTTAGGTATAATTAAAAACAATAAAGGTAATGCTGCCAGCATTCTTGTTGCAATTGGCTGTGATCTTGAGGAAATGAAGGGCATGATTGAGGAGATGGCCAAACCGAGTGGTGGGACAATGACGCTTGGTCATTTGCCCCTAACCCGTCGTGCTGAAAGAATTTTGAGAACTACTTTCAGTGAGGCTCAGTCAATGGAGATGGATCTTGCAAACCAAAGCCATCTTTTGCTCGCACTTTTAAGGGAAGATGAAGGGTTAGCCACTGAGATTCTTTCTGCTTTTAGTGTAGACTATGAGCTCTTATCTACATTCATTGCATCTGGTCCATCTAAAAAAGATAAAAAGGGTAGTGGTAAAAAATCTACCACACCTACATTAGATATGTTTAGTAGAGATATTTCACGGATGGCGCAAGATGGAAAATTGGATCCCGTAATAGGGCGCTCCCTTGAAATTGAAAGAGTTGCGCAAATTTTATCTAGAAGAAAAAAAAATAATCCAGTATTGATTGGTGAGCCTGGTGTAGGTAAAACGGCTATAATTGAAGGTTTGGCTTTACGTATTAATGACAAAACAGTACCTCGTATACTTTGGGGACAACGCGTTGTTGCACTTGATTTAGCAGGATTAATTGCTGGCACCAAATACAGAGGTCAATTCGAAGAGCGAATGAGAACATTAATGATGGAACTGGAATCTTGCAGTGATGTTATTGTTTTTATCGATGAACTACATACGTTAGTTGGTGCTGGTGGAGCTACAGGGTCATTAGATGCAGCTAATATGTTTAAACCTGCTTTAGCTAGAGGTGATATACAAGTAGTGGGGGCAACTACCCTTAATGAGTTTAGGAAGCATATCGAAAAAGATGGTGCCTTAGAAAGAAGATTCCAAAAGGTCTTAGTGAACCCCCCTTCTATAGAAGACACGATTAATATCCTAAATGGCATCAAGGAGAAATATGAATTGCACCATCAAGTTAAGTTAAATGAAAAGGCAATTTCAGCATGCGTAAAGTTGAGTGATAGATATATAACAGATAAATATCTACCCGATAAAGCGATCGATGTTATGGATGAAGTGGGTTCACGCGTTCATATTAGTAATATTAATGTGCCAGATAAAATACTGAAATTAGAGAAACAGGTGATATCAACACGAAAGAAGAAAGAAGATGTGATTGCCAAACAAAAATTTGAAAAGGCAGCAGAACTTCGCGATAAAGAGCGGATATTGGCAGAGAAATTAACTAAAGTTCAGGCCGAATGGCATCAAGAAGAAGAGGTAAATAGACCCGAAATAACGGAAGACGACGTTGCTGATGTTGTCTCTATGATTACAGGTATTCCGCTTCAAAAGGTTGCTGAAAATGAATCTAATAGGCTTCTTAATCTTGATACAATTTTGAAGAAAGAAATTATTGGACAAAATGAAGCTATAGAAAAATTAACCCAAGCTATTTTGCGTGCACGTGCTGGACTAAAAAATCCAAATCATCCTATAGGTTCATTCATATTTTTAGGCCCTACTGGTGTTGGAAAAACTGAACTAGCTAAAGTTTTGGCACATGAATTATTTACCAATGATGAAGCACTAATTAAAATTGACATGTCAGAATATATGGAGCGTTATAACGTTTCAAGATTAATTGGTGCGCCTCCAGGATACGTTGGATACGAAGAGGGTGGGCAATTAACTGAGAAGGTTAGACGAAATCCATATTCAGTAATTTTGTTTGACGAAATTGAAAAAGCACATAGAGATGTATTTAATATTCTATTACAAATTCTTGATGAAGGTAGAGTGACAGATAGTTTAGGGCGAGTTATTGATTTTAGAAATACTGTAATTATCATGACTTCAAATATTGGAACTCGGAATATCAACTCTTCACAAATAGGGTTTTCGAAGGGTACTCCTCAGGATGCACAAAATCATGGTTATGATATCATGAAGGAAGTTAAAAAATATTTTATTCCTGAATTCTTAAATAGAATCGATGATATTATAGTATTTAACTCATTAAGTATCAAAAACTTATATGATATTATTGAGCTTCAGCTTAAAGATCTTCATTCTAATCTTACTAACAAAAATAATAAGTTAAAAGTTACTAAGACAGCAAAAGACA
>JABHHG010000217.1 GCA_018671635.1 Fidelibacterota bacterium
ATTCTCCTACGGGCTACAGAAAGTAAAAACCTCGCTTCTGCGAGGTTTTTTTATTTTATTAAGACAAAGATAGAAGAAGTCGGATTCCAGCACTTTCAACCTCATGCTATCAAATTAGGCTAAATAATATTTAATTATCTCCAATTGCGAATTTTTTATACTCTTTCCCATGTACGGGGCCATCATTATTCCAAGCCCAATCACCAAAACCTGTTTTATTGTAATCGCTAAATGCTTCCTCAATTTCTTCTCTGCTATTCATAACGAAGGGCCCATATTTGACAACCGATTCGTTAATTGGTTTTGCCTGTAATAAAAGAATTTGAGTTTTATTATCTAAAGATGTAATTGAAATATTTTTAATAGTATTTATTTCTACCATATATCCAGAATCAATAATTTGATTATTAATAGATATACCTGAACCATTATATATATATAATGTTCTAAAAACACCTAATTCAACTTGAGGCAATTCCCATATAGCTTTACTTTCCATACTTATTTTCCATATCATAACAGAATTTTCTTTATCCTGCGCCCACGAATTAGGAGGAGGGGTAGGAGCAGTATATCCATTATATTCTCCTGCTATAAGTTCAATCTCTGTTTTTAATTTATTTTTATCAAATTCTTTTATTTTTGGAATCTCATTTTTCCAAAACATAGAAAAATTAGGAGTAACTCTTTTTTTATCCGATTTTAAATTAATCCAAATTTGAAAAAAATCTGTAGGGTTTGATTGATTGGTATTTAAAAGAGGAAACATTTCTGAATGCTGAACTCCATCACCAGCGGTTAACCATTGAACATCTCCGTCACCATAACGAGCTGAAAAACCTAATGAATCAGAATGATCTATAAGACCCTTTTCAACAATTGTAATTGTTTCAAAGCCTCGATGTGGATGCCTAGGAAACCCTGGAATCTTTTCACCATGATACATACTCCAACCATTTAGATTTGAAAAGTCATTGCCTATATTTCTATTATCTAAATTAGAATTTGGGCCCATCTTATTGTTTGCTGTTGGGTAATTATCATTGTGATGCACACAAAATAAAAATGGATCAACAGTAGGCCATGGACCGGTCTCAGGTAATTTTGTAACCTTAAACATATTTGATTTTTCCATAATTTTTGTTTTCATATAATTAGCAAAAGGAAAGTTTATTAATGCCAATAAACTCAAAAAAATATGACTAATTTTTATAATAAACTTATTTCTATCTATTAAATTTAATTTTATATCCATATCAATAATCTAAATAACTTCATATTTTCATTCTTAGTTATTCTTGATGTACTTATAATATGTTTATTTAATTATTTTGTTCATACATCATTAACAATATTTTAATGTAATTTCAATAATGAAAAAAATCTACTATTCATTTGTTTGCGTATTGCTACTTGAAACTCTAGCATCTCAAGTAGTACCCTACTCACCAACACCTGTAATTGATAAAAATATAGCTGATATCATTCACATAAATAATGATACCGCGCAATCTATTAGAGGATTAAGTAAAATAATCCAATTTGAGCGGAGTGAATATATATTTAATCTCAAAGTAAATTCTTATCCTGAAAATATAACTATTTATATTTTTGATGAGAATAATGCCAGCGCTGGACCATATTATTTTAATGAAAGCTATCTCGCTACCAACCCTTTTACGTGTAGAGAATGTTATATCTTAATTGATTATGAAAATCAAGAATTACCAATAGAAGTGGAACTCTTAAGTATCACACATCCCATCCCTGTTGATACTTCCACCCCTATTCCATATAAAAAAAATGATATCCGCGAAAACCCAACTATTCTAGTCACAGGATTCTGGCCACCTACCAATGAAATGATTCGTCATTTTAGCCAAAATGAAAATTTAAATACAAATGGATGGCAGGGAGATGATTGGGAAGGTCGAGGATATGATATAGTATCCTATTTCCCCGAATTTGAAAGCCCCGACTGTGATAACTGTGGTATTGGTTATGGGGATTTTGAAGTGGATTATCAAGATACCTCACAAGATTATTGGCCAATTGTAAATGAACTAAATCCTATTGCAATTATAACATTCAGTCGTGGGTTCATAGATCATAGTTGGGAAATGGAATTTAATTTTTATAATCGAACAAATTGGTATGGTGACTATGAAACACCTACTCTCCCAACACCAAACCCACCTGATGAAAGCGTGGCTAATTATTTTATTCGCCATTCAACACTACCTGTAGAAAATCTGGTTTCCGCAATTGATAATGCCAATATTGGACTGGATCCTTATATAGATTGGAATGGAAATCCAGGCCAATTTGTTTCTGAATTTATGGGTTATCATGGAGTATGGTATAAAGATATTCACTCATTTGGTGATAATGCCTGCGTAATTGCCGGACATATTCATGTAGGGGGTCTTATTGATTGGGATACTGCACGGCTAGCATCAGAAATTTCAATTCGTGAAATTATTGACTATGTTGATCAGTTTTCATATACCTCTGGTGATATTAACGATGATGAAATGATTGATATTCTCGATATTGTAATACTGGTAAATGCCATTATAGGAACGATTGAGCTTACCACGGTTCAAACCTATGCCGCCGACTTAAATGGCGATAATAATATCAATATTCAAGATATTATTCTTACCATAAATCTCATCCTTTCGTAACAGCTTGTACCTGTCATTGGATGATATTGATAAGCACCCTTAAATTTATCTACTTTCACATCAAATAATTTCTCAAAAATGAGGCAATATGTCACAAATTAAAAACCGTTTAGCATCCATCAGAGATTGGATGTCAGCAAATAATCTTAATGCACTTATTATCCCACATGAAGATGAATATCTATCAGAGTACATCCCTCCAGAATGTGAACGACTTGCATGGGCTACAGGATTTACTGGTTCAGCTGGTGCTGCTGTAATTTTAAATAATAAGGCCGCTATTTTTGTAGATGGTCGATACACTGTTCAGGTTCGAAATCAAGTAAATGAATCTTTATTGGAGTACAAGCATTTAATATCAGAACCCTATTTAAAATGGATTCAAGAGAATACTGATAATGGTGCCAAGGTAGGATATGATTCCAGATTACATCGTGCAAATTGGGTAAAATCTGCCAAAAAATCATTGGGTCAAAAATTAGAATTAGTTTCTATTTCTGAAAACCCCATAGATCTTTATTGGCATGAAAAACCTGCAGCTAAGTGTGAAGAAGCACTACTATTAGATGAAAAATTTACCGGTAAGTCTAGTGCTGATAAACGAAATGAAATAGCTACTACATTAAAATCAAAAAATGTTGATGCTGCATTTCTAACACAATTAGATTCTATTGCATGGCTCTTAAATATTAGAGGAACTGATGTTCCATGTAATCCCGTTCTATTATGCCATGCCATTATATATTCAGATTCCTCAGTAGATTTATTTATTAATCTAGAAAAAATTCCTGATGAATTTGAAAACCATGTGGGCCCTGGCGTAAAAACACTCCTATCCAGTGAAATGAAAACTCAAATTTCAAATTTAAATCAA
>JABHHG010000219.1 GCA_018671635.1 Fidelibacterota bacterium
CAATATTTTCACCTTGAACTTTTAGGAAGGTAAATGCCATAGCACCACCAACTAAAATAGTGTCCGCTTTATCCATAAGTTGGTGAATAAGCTCAATTTTCCCAGCAATTTTTGCGCCACCTAATATGACCATATAGGGTTGTTCGGGTTGGGCTAATTTTTCAGAGAGAAACGTCCATTCTTTTTCCATCAAAAATCCAGGGGCTACTGTGTTAATATGATTAACCACCCCCACATTTGACGCATGGGCACGATGAGCCGTACCAAAAGCATCATTCACATACACATCCCCATGTTGGGCTAATAGAAGTGAGAATATATCATCGTTGGTGGTCTCAGTATCATGGAAACGTAAATTCTCCAATAGATGTACTTCACCCGGTTTCAGTGAATGAGAGAGCTCAATTGATTCTTTAGAAATACAATCCTTTGAGAAATGCACATCAACACCCAATAAATCTTCAACATCAAATGCGATAGGATCTAGCGATAAGTCATCGTCAAATTGTCCGCCCGGACGACCCAAATGGGACATAAGCACCACCGATGCACCACTATTCAAACAATGTTTAATGGTAGGCATACTGGCACGAATACGGAAATCGTTCTGCACGCGCCCCTCCTGCATGGGGACATTATAGTCCACCCGAATGAGTACGCGCTTACCGTTTAAATCTATATCTGTGAGTTTTTGCATAATTTTTGCTCGTGATTTTAGCCCATAAATTTACACAAACTACAATACATGCTCACAACCTTAATCATAGTTTTTCAAACGATGATTATTTATCAACACTAAGCTCACTAAGGACACCAAGAAAGATTTTTGATTTAACTACTATTATTAAAAAGTATCAGTTCCGAGTTCCTTAGTTCCTAAGTTCCTTTTTAACTATCAACCCTTAATCAATGGCGGAGTTGCCAATGTAATCACGCCCACCCATGTTGCCCCTGCTATTTTTAAGGTTTGCGCACAACTATCGGCGGTTGCTCCCGTTGTTAATACATCATCAACTAACAACACTTTGAGAGGAGGTTCGACTGGACACATAAATTTTTTGGCCATATTCTCTTTACGTTGAATATTATCTAACTTGGTCTGGGAGGATGTCCATTGTGTACGATATAATATTTTACTATTTACAGGAATATCTAATCTGTCAGACAAAACCATTGCTAAAACCTCTGCTTGATTATATCCCCGTTCTCGTTGACGAGAATGATAAAGAGGAATGGGAACCAAGATATCTGCATCAATAATGGGTAATGTTACTGCATCCACCAATTGGCCCACCGGAATTATGGATCCTAAATATTTCAAGGCATGTACACATTCGTGGACTATATCTCCATACCACAATAACGAATAGGCCGCATCTATATGATAACCGTGAGTAAGTTCGGATTTCCAGTTTCCCAGTTTAGTATTGCGTATATTAATCTGAATACATTCTTGGCAATAGAGTCTATGCGTTTCAATTAATGGAATATTACAACCCTCACAAAATTGTGGAAACATGAGATTGTGGAAGGGTTGGAGGTGAGTTTTACTGACGATTAAATCCAATTTTATGCTTGGGCTTTTTTGGAGCTTTCATCAAGTACTTGATATCATCAATTAATTGTAAAATCGTTTCATCATGAGCACCTATTGTGTTAACGTATCAGATACTCAATACTTCATCACCGGCAAACTGTACCGATACTATTTGAGAAACACCTTCTTCTTTTTGGGTTACTCCATAAAGGTAGTCGGCTTTCTCCATAGTAAGCTTGTTATGGGTTACCACAATAAATTGCGTTTTTTCAGAAAACTGTTTGAGCACCTTTGTAAACTTGCCAATATTACCATCATCAAGTGGGGCATCTACCTCATCTAATATACAAAATGGACTTGGTTTCACCATATAAATGGCAAATAATAATGCGATGGCTGTAAGGGCTTTTTCTCCTGCGGAAAGCATACGTAATGTTTGGGGTTTTTTACCCGGTGGCTTGGCAATAATTTCGATGCTTGCCTCTAAAGGATCTTCGCCTCCAACCAATCGCAAATGGGCTTCCCCACCATCAAAAAACATGGTATATGTCTTTTTGAAAAACTCACGAATCTCTTCATACGTTTTAACAAATTTATCTCGTGCTTCACTGTCTAACTTTTCAATAGTCTCTTTTAATGTTTTTTCGGATTCTATTAAATCATCACATTGTCCCTTTAAGAAGTTATACCGTTCTTCTTCTCGCTCAAATTCTTCTTGCGCCGCCATATTGATGGCACCAATTCGCTCCAATGATTTATCTATAGATGCCACTTGCTCACGTAAATCATCCACATCTACTTCATCTACAATATTATCAATTTCACCCACATCCACTTTATATATCTCACGAATACGCCCCCGAATCAAGGCTTCTTCCTGAGTCAATGCTGCCAATTTCAACTCAACTTGTTGCAGCTCTACAATTCGCGCCTCTTTCACCTTTTGCTGATCTCTAATGTTTAACTGTAATCGCTGTAATTCTTCGTGAGATTTATTAAATGCAGCTTCCAGTTTATTTTTTTTCTCACTATATTCGGATTGCTTAATAATGAGCTGAGACTTTTCATCAGTTGCTTCTTGGGTGGACTCAACCAACCGAGAGATATCATCGGCAAGCAATTCTGATTCTTGCGTAAACTTTTCAATTCGTTCACCCAATTCACCTACACGATCGGTTGAATTTTTAAGCCTAAATACTAATCCTTCATTTTCCTTTTGGATTTCAACCACCCACACCCGTGCATCCTGTAACGCTTGTTGCAAAGTATTTCGTGATAATTGTAATGATTCTTGCGCATCCATTAAAGACTTTAACTTTATATCTGAATCATGCAATGATGCTTTCAATTCATGTGATTTTTTCTTTTCATCCGATAATTGAATATTTAAATGAGTTACTTCTTTTTCAGCAGCACTTAGCCGTGTTTTAATATCACGAGTACTATTCCCCTGCTGGGAAATAATATATTCACGTTGGGATAATTCCTTCTCCAAACCATACAACCATTTCAAGGCATCATCTAATTCTGTAGTGCTTGCTTCCACCTTTTTGAAAGCCGTATTGGCTGTGGCCGTAAGGGTAGTAATATCTTTTTCAATGGATGTAATTGTTTTGGCTGTGGCGGTAATGGACTTAGTTAGTGCCTTGATTTTGTCAATTCGCCCAATAGATGCTGTGCCTGCCGACACCCGTTGTGACCGAAGCACCAATTTTCCGTCAAATCGTTCACCAGCCAAGGTTACCCAAGATATGGATGCTTGATTCTTCTCCAACAGTTTGGCATATGTTTCAGCAGATTTTGTAACATGAACACCATCTAATATAACTTGTAAAACAGTGTTCAACTTTTTATCATATTTCATACTATTCAAAATTGAATTTATATGGATCTTTTTTACGGTCAATGATGAGGCCACATCCAACGGAATAATACTAATTTGGCGTTTCTCGGTAGTTACCATGGTTAAAATTTCTCGAGCGGTCTTTAAATCCTCAACCACCAAATAGCCAGTCATTGACCCCAACGCTGTATTTACAGCCAATTCATGTCCTTTTTTGGCCGCCACTAAATCACCCAATACGCCCACCACACCATCAAATTGTTTTGATGACATTACCCATTTCACACCTGAGGATCTCCCCTCATTTTTCTCTAAAATATCTTGATAAAATTTCAATTTATTCTGAGAATCTACCAATGACGCTTTTTCTGAAGTAAGTGCAGCCTTTTTAACTATCAACTTTGATTCTAATTCTGCATGCGTTTCCTGATATTTCTCTAAAGATAAATTTAGGCTTCCATTCTCTGATTCTTTCGCATTGATTTGGGCTTTAAATAAATTAATATCCGCTTCATAGCTCTGAACCTTTTCGTCCACTTCCACCTTTTGCTCTTTCAGGCGCTCAATATAATTTTCTTTTTCATGGACTGTGGCTAAAATTCGCTCTACAGTAGATTCACTTTTATAAATTTGCTGATTGATATCATCATGCTTATTTTTAAACTCATTAAATATTTTTTTCTGAGACATATATTCTTCATCGAGGGTAGCATACTCAGCTTGAATTGATGAATACTTTTGTTCTCGATTTTCTAATTCTGGAGTAATGGCAGTAACCTTACGCTCTATTTCTTCAACCTGACTCTCTAATGACGCCAAACGCCCCTTTGACTGCTGAATCTCATCAGAATAATGCTGAACATTACTTTCATTACCCTTTCTCTGTTCGGTCCATACCAAAATATTATTATTCACCAATGATAGGGATTGTTCCACAGCACGCAATTCACTCTGTTTCTCTGATAATTCTTGCTGTAATGATTCATAAGTGGACTGAGTTTGGGCGATGAGGGATTCCTCTAAACTTAACTGTCCCGCAATAGCTTGTTGCTGTCCCCGGCCAGATTGTAGATTTTTATCCAGGGGTAATCTATCTGTTTGAATCTGTCGGATTTCAGCTTGAGCCAATAAAATATGGGTGGATTTTAAATCTGCCGTCATCTTTCGATGGCGATCGTATCGCTTTAATTGAAGCCGTAAATTTCTCAATGTACCATCAACTTCAGAGATGATGTCATTCACTCTGGATACATCCACCATGGTTCTCTCAAGCTTTCTAAAGGTGGACTGACGCTGTTTTTTGTACTGATTGATCCCAGCAGCCTCTTCGAACATTCCCCGGCGGTCATCAGCATTTTGAGACAAAATTGAATCAATCATTTTTAGCTCAATCACCGAATAGGCATTAGAGCTCATTCCCGTATCAATAAATAATTCCTGGATATCCTTCAATCGGCAAGGGGTTTTATTAAGTAGATATTCACTCTCTCCACTGCGGAATAATCGACGGGTAATTTCAACATCCGTATATTCAGTGGGTAGCATGCCCAAATTATTATGGATGGTGAGAGATGCCTCGCACATCCCGACAGGCTTTCGATTCTTAGTGCCATTAAATATAACATCCTCCATCTTGTTCGATCGAAGTACAGATGTTTTTTGCTCACCTAAAATCCATCGAATGGCATCCACAATATTTGTTTTCCCACACCCATTTGGACCCACAACCGTGGTAATCCCCTCCCCGAAGTTCAACTCCGTCTTATTGAGAAAGGATTTAAATCCCTGAATTTTGAGCTTAGAGATATACATGGAGGTTGATTACCCAGGCGGCCAATTCAATTGACGACCACCCAATAAATGGAGGTGAATATGAAAAACGGTTTGTCCCCCATCATCTCCTGTATTGATGACCCACCGATAGCCAGAATCCTTAATTTTTTCAGCATCTGAAATTTCATTGGCCAATAATGCCATATGGGATAAGGCATCTACATTTTCATTATTTAAGTCTTGGGTTGAGGCAATATGTACTTTGGGGATGACCAACACGTGGGTTGAGGCTTGGGGATTAATATCTCGAAATGCCAAGGCGTGGTCATTTTCAGCCACAATTTCAGCGGGAATTTCACCCTTAACAATTTTACAAAATAGACAATCAGACATTATACTCTCTATTTTCGTGCTGAAAATTCAGCATCAGACATTTGCAATCCATCAACCACTCCTTCACCCATGATGGATGTTTCTACAATTTCGGGCACATCTTCTGGCGTTACGCCCTTATACCAAATTCCTGCAGGATATATAACCACCGACGGCCCCATACTGCATGTGTCCAAACATCCAGTTTTATTGGCTCTCACTTTATTGATTAAGCCTCGTTTTGCTAATTCTTGAACGAATGCTACCCGAACGGCCAAGCCATCGTCACCACAACAACCTTTTGGGCTTTTAGGCGGTCGTTGATTAATACAAATAAGTATATGCTTTTCAAATGCCATTATGGAACCAATACTATTTTTCCAATGTGGTCACCATTTTCTATTCGTTCATGTGCAGATTGAATATCATCAAAGGAAAAGACTTTGTCAACAAAGGGTGTAAATACGCCTGAATTGATTTTATCCATCACCGCCTTATACGTTGATATATCACTCATAGTGGAACCCAAAATAGTTTGCTGTTTCATAAATAGATGGGTTAAATCAATATTTACTTTGGGCCCAGTTGTGGCGCCACAGGTGACCACTCTCCCGCCCTTGCCTAAAAGTCGCATTGAATATGGCCATGTTGCAGGACCCACATGCTCAAAAATGACATTCACACCTTGCTTACCAACGATGGATTTTACTGACTTCTGCCAATCATCTTCATAATGATTTACAATATAATCAGCGCCCATTTTGAGGGCATGTTTGGATTTTTCATCTGAACCTACTGTGGCAATGACCGTAGCGCCTCTATCTTTCGCAATTTGGATAGCCGCAGAGCCTACACCCGAAGATCCACCATAGACTAAAATAGTTTCATTAGACTGAAGTTGAGCTCGAGTAATAAGCATTTGATAGGCTGTCATAAATACCAATGGCATTGAGGCTGCTTCCTCAAAAGATAAATGTGCTGCTTTGTAGTATAAATTTTTTGGAGACAATACTACAATTTCTGCCTGAACACCATTTGCAGTTTCACCTAAAATTCCGTAATGGGGACAATAATTTTCTTTTCCAATGGAACAAAATTCACATTCTCCACAACAGGTTCCAGGCTGTACCACAACCTCATCGCCAACTTTCCAACCCTCCACATCTTGCCCCACTTCAACAATTATTCCAGATGCATCTGAACCCATTATAAGTGGCAATGGAATAGATAATCCAGGCAATCCACCTCTTACCCAAACATCTAAATGATTAATAGATGCAGACTTTACTTCAAGTAGTACCTTATCTGATTCACAGCTTGGTCGTTTAATATCATCACATAGTAATACACTTCTATTTCCATGCGTATGTATCCGTACTGCTTTCACTCAACATCCTCAAATTCGGCGTCTTGAATATCCATATCTTGACGAGATTGTTGGGGTTTATTTTCTCGTGGTGAATCATGTGGTTTTCGAAAGATAGAAAATATTATGCGGAAGGACTTATTGATAATCCACGCTAAAATAATAAATGTTAACAATCTTAACATTAGATGCTTTTAAGTGGATTAAAGTAGCGTGTGCCCTGACCTGGCGTACGTATAAATTCAAAGATGGAATCTAAATCGGCATCATTATTAACAAAGTCAATATCATTAGAATTAATGATAAGAAGTGGACTTTTATCATATCTAAAAAAATATTCATTATAAATTTGATTAAGGGCATCAATGTATTTCCAGTCCATGCTCAGCTCATAATCACGTCCCCGCTTCTTTATATTTTCCATGAGGCGTTCGGTGTCAGATTGAAGGAATATGACCAAATCGGGTTGCACAATATTCTTTTCTAATATTCGAGCCACCATGTCATAGAGTTTCATTTCATTATCGTTCAAGTTGAGGGCGGCAAACAGGCGATCCTTCACAAACATATAATCAGAAATTAAAGCCGAGGTAAATAGATCCATTTGCTGTAAATCTTGCTGTTGACGATATCGAGATAGTAAAAACCATAACTGAGTTTGAAATGCATAATGGTCGGGATTATCATAAAACGATTCAAGGAATGGATTTTCTTCAAACTTTTCTAACACTAATCGGCCGTCTAATCGTTCTGCTAATAATTTAGCTAAACTAGTTTTACCCACGCCAATTGTGCCCTCAATGGCAATATGATATGCTGTTTTCACGTTAAATTTTCCACTGTAAATTGAGTCAAGGTGATATCTGATTTGTCTGAAGTATTCTGTAACAAGAATTTTATACTTTCATTCATACCCACCAATATAAAATCTTCTGCTATATCTGACCAAGGTTGAAGAACAAATTTCCGCTCAAAAATACCAGGGTGCGGAAGGGTCAGTTTTCCATCACTAATTTGCACTGTTCCATAGGCTAAAATGTCAATATCCAATGGGCGTGGTAAGTTATGTCCATTTTCAATATCGCGGCCTAAATTAGCCTCAATGTCTTTTATAATAGCTATCAATTCATGAGGTGAAAATTTAGTGGCAATCTCTATGACCATATTCAAAAAAGATGATTGTTGAGTATTGTATAATGGCGGTGTTTTATAAACAGGCGAGGTGTATTGAATGGAGGTATCAGATAAGTCAGAAATCAATTCACACCCTAAAATAAGATGGTTATGCCTATCCCCCATATTTGAGCCTAATCCCAGAAAGATACGCATCATATACTCTCGCGTGTAATTTGGATTTCTACATAGTCGAATGTACCCTCAATAGGCGCGTTGGGTTTACGAATACGAATGGTAGTAGCGCGCGCGCCATTCAATGCAAGTACACGATATGATATCTTTTCTGCCACCGTTTCAATTAAATCATATTTATGG
>JABHHG010000220.1 GCA_018671635.1 Fidelibacterota bacterium
AATAAGGCTGGAGGTAAAGGTATTTGAGGTGTTTATTTGTAATTGATAGGAGCTTATTTCACCATCCTGAACCCAACTAAACGGTATATGCGTATAATTTAATTGAGCATTGTTTTCAGGTGTTAATAACTGAGGCTGAATTAAACTAAAAAATAATACGAATAATAAATACTTGATCTGATTTTCTCCATTAAATAGAAATATGAGTTATAAATACGCACAAAGGTTAACCCTTAAATTTGCGATGAGTTTAAAAACAATGACAAGTAACAGTTCGTAATTATTTTAATTTATAATTTGATGGAATTTCACCAAATTGTGGACTTTCAAGTGTTTTTAAATAAGTGGGAGATTGTAGATAGTTTGCAAATTTATTCTTTAAGGAAACAACCTCTCCAATAATAATGATTGCTGGTGCATTTATTTCTGAGTTTTCTATTTCGGTTGGTAATTTTTTTATTGTAGTCTCGTAAATTTTCTGGAAAGGTAATGTTGCATGCTGAATAATGGCAGTGGGCATATCTCCATTCATTCCATTTTGAATCAATTTTTGAGAAATATCTGATGCATTTTTTACCCCCATGTAAATAACTAATGTCATTTTGGATTTCACAATGGCATTCCAGTCCATGGTATTTTCATCAGTTGCCGCATGCCCCGTAAGGAATATAGTTCCGGAGGTATAATCACGATGTGTTAATGGAATTCCCGAATATGCCGCTGAACCCAATCCTGCGGATATACCTGGAATCACTTCAAATGAAATGTTATTTTTGGCTAATGCTTCCGCTTCTTCTCCACCTCGCCCAAAGACAAATGGATCTCCACCCTTTAAGCGAACAACATATTTGCCTTCAGTTGCGTGGGTTACAATTAAACCTTCTATATGTTCTTGAACCGTCGAATGTTTTCCACAGCGTTTACCTACAAAAATTAATACTGCATTTTGGGGTGCCAATTTCAATAAATCGGGGTGTACTAAAGAATCATAAACCAATACATCAGCAGTAGAAATTGCAGTTGCACCACGAATAGAAATGAGCTCAGGATCCCCTGGTCCAGCCCCTACTAAACTTACTTTTCCACAAGTGGTAGAAAATTGATTTTCCACAATAGACTCAAATATTTGTTTTCGTTCACTATAGGTATCTACAGATAATTGAATCGATTTTCGGATTTTCCCCAATTCACTTACAATGGATGCCGTTTCTTTGGGTAATAATTGTTTTATCATATTGCGAATTTTTTTGGCCACTGCAGGACTTTTCCCATTTGTAGATACAGCCACTTTCACATCACCTTTAGAATGAACAGATCCTAAATAAAATGAGCATAGCTTGGGTTGATCCACAATATTTACCGGGATTCCCAATTTTTGAGCATCATCATATATGGCTTTATTTACTGCTTTGTTTGAAGTTGCACCAATAACCACTTTTGGGCTATCAATAAATTTTGTATGATAATATTCTTGAATCCACTCAATTCTTCCATCTCTTACCAATTGACTCACATCATCATTACATTCCAATGATACCACGGTAATTATAGATTTAGCATCTAATAATTGTTGAATCTTCTGAAAAGCAATATTACCACCACCCACAACCAGTGTAGGTTCATTTTCTAATTTTAGAAAAATGGGGAGTAAATTATTCTCACCCATTAGTTTTTATCTCCAGGTTTTACAATTCGGATTTGTCCATTTTGTTGATTGAAATGAAGTCCACATTCAGTTTTCCCACTTCCACGCCAACGTCCAGCTCTATCATCTTCCCCCGATTTAACGGAAGTGGTGCAATGAGTACAACCTAAACTGGGAAATCCTTCTTTGTGTAATTTGTTAAAGGGTAATTTATTTTCCTCGATATAATCCCACACTTGCTCATGCGTCCAATTGATCAATGGATTTATTTTTGTCACATTATATCGCTCATCATATTCTATGGCATCAGAATCCTTTCGTAATTCCGTTTGTGATTTTCTGATTCCAGTAATCCAAACATCATATGATGAGAGTGCTTTTTTCAGGGGCATCACTTTTCGAATATTACAGCATAAATTAGGGTCACGATTCCAAAGTTCATCACCATATAGTTCACGCTGTTGCTCAATGGGTATTTGTGTAGAAAATCGTTTAAATTTCATATCATAATGGGATTCTAATTGATTTTTTAATTCATAGGTTTCTTTAAATAAAACACCCGTATCGATATAGAAAACCTCTACATTTTTGTTTACTTTTTTCAAGATATCCAACAATACAACTCCAGGTACACCAAATCCCGTTCCCATTACCACTTTATCAATTCCAAAATGGTCTATGGTCCATACCAATAAATCAGCTGGATTTAGTAACTTTCCATATTCTTCGTACTTTTCTATTGCGGTTTGATAAACTGCTTTCATTTCTATCCTTATTGAATGTTAATTTTTAACCGAGCACCTTTTAGTGGCGGTGGTACTGAGAGAATTGCGTCATTAAATACTCCACTTGCCACTTGCAACAACTTCTTTTTGCTTTCAACATCATTAGGAAGTTCAAATCGATCATTTGAGAAAAGTTGATACTTATCTGAAAATTCTATTTTTTCACCCACTTTGGAATCAATTTGTATCAGTTTTACGGCGAAATCTAAAATCTGTTGAATCGCTAAAATCGTTTCTGAATTACTTTCTCCTAATGGTGTTTTACGAACGTATAATAATCCTAATTCATCATCTTCAAAATCTAAACTAAAGTGACCTTCATGAGCGATCAACATAATTCCAGGCCCATCAGGAATATGCTTATAGTTCGCCACATCTACCATCGTATGATTAGGGATTTTATCCTCTTGAATCCAATTATGAAACAAAGGCACAAAGGATTCAATATCTGTATTAATGGATTTAATTTTTCGTTTCAACCCAAACTTATGCATTATACTTCTCCTCTCGAAATTCGAGCGTAACATGAATGCGCCGCCTCAATAAATAATTGTGATTCTTCAACATATCGCCGAGCTACATCTTCAATATCTTTAGGTTCATCTTCATCAAAACGTTGAAGCAAATATCGACCAAATTTTCCTTTTGCATATTTATCGAAGAAGCGTTTTGTATCAAAAAATCTTACTTTGAATTCCTGCACAATTATTTCTGGAGAATTTGGTACATCATAATTTTCTATTCGAATAAGGGCTCGTGCAGCGTTCAACATAGCATGATAAGATTTGTCATTGGCATCCCTGAAATTTTTCTCTTCTAATGCCAGTTGGGCTTCAAAAACTTCCCGTTCAGCCGTTTGGAGTTCAAACTCTTCTCGAGTAACAATTTCTCCTGCACATTCTCCTACACCCATATCACCCAACGAAAATTCACGAGGGTCTCCCCAATCAGAATAGTATGATGAATCTTCTTCGTATGATGGTACTATCATCAATCCTTCAATTATTGATCTCATATATTTCTTGCCCACACGTCCTACATATCCTTGAAATGATTCATCAAAATTTAACCGTTCTTTAATAAATGATTCTGTGATAAGAGTTACGGATTTGGGGATTCTCTTTGATGGTACTGCACCAATTGCCATTCCATACGAACCACCATTATTTTTCCATTCTCCACCCAATACCACTTGAAAATGTGGCACTTTGAACCCTTTAATATTTCGACTATTTCCATAAAAACCAATGTCGGCAATATGATGTTGTCCACAAGAGTTAAAGCATCCACTCACTTTAATGCGTAAACCTTTGATGGCTTTATCTAATTCTAAACTTTTTTGTGCCAATTGAAGTCGTAATTCTCCAGCCAACCCACGTGAAGAGGCGATACCCAATTTACAAGTATCCGTTCCAGGGCATGAGGTAACATCCACAATAGTACCTGCATCAGGAGTGGCTAATCCAATCACATTCAATTCTTTATATAATTCGGGGAGATCTTTATTGCTCACCCATCTCAACACAATATTTTGCTCAACGGTTAGACGTATAGCATCACCTACATATTTATCGGCAATATATGCCAATTTTCGCCCTTGATGTGAAGATAAATCGCCCAATGGCAATGCAATGGTAACTACTGAATATCCCTTTTGGCGTTGAGAATATATATTGGTGCTAAGCCAATGATCAAAATTTGGCTCATCGCTACTGGTTTTAATATCACTTGGGGATTTTATGGCCTTTTCTCCATAGACGGGACCATGTTCTAAGTAGCTTGTCCACCGATCGTCATGCGGTAAAATTTTGCGTTCTTCTAAAACTAGACGTTTAAATTCATCAATTCCCAGTTTAGCAATTAAGAATTTAACGCGAGCCTTTGCTCTATTTTTCTTTTCTCCCAATCGAGCGAAAACACGTCCCATTGCCTGAGAAAGGGGGAGTAATTCTTCTTCGGGTACAAACTCATCAAATATTTTTGCAGGATGGGGCACGGCACCTAATCCGCCACCCACGAATAATTTGAAACCTCTTTTTATTTTTCCATCAACTTTTTTCGTGATAGCCAATGCACCCAAATCATGCATATTAACCAATCCACATGCATGGTCATAACATCCTGAAAATGCAATTTTAAATTTTCGCCCAAAATCTTGGCAATCGGGGTGACCTAATAAAAAGTTAGTTAATGCTGCTGAGTATGGCGTTACATCAAATGCTTCATCATTACATACGCCAGCTAAAGGACAGGCAGTAACATTTCGAACCACATTGCCACAGGCCTCTTTAGTGGTAATACCTACCGCACCCAATCGTCTCATTACTGGAGGCATATCTTCAATATGTACATAATGGTATTGGATATCTTGACGTGTGGTCACATGAAGTACGCCATCTGCGTACTCTTCAGCCAAATCTGACATTACTATCATTTGATCAACAGTTACGGCGCCAAATGGATTTTTAATGCGAAGCATACCGGGAGCATCCCAAACCGTATCTGGGCCTTTCATCAATTCACCCGACGGAAATACTATCTCCCGAATTCGGTTACCATCATCACGTTGGCCATTATCATAACGTTGACCATAGATTCCACGGCGTAATCGTGTTTCTCCAAAAATTCGTGGGTCTATTTCACCTCGACGCATCATCTCCATTTGAGATTCAAACTCGCTAATTTCTTGCTCAAGTGATTCAGGCAATATTCCTGCTAATTTATCTTTCCATTGGTCCATAATTTCTTTCTAAAAATAAAAAACCCCTCTCACCAGTGAGAAGGGTTTTCAAAATTTTAATATATTAAAAAACCTACACCGGTATGGGCGATTGCTTCATACAACAACATGTACAACAATTGTTTTTCTTCACCAGTGTATTTGTTTTCATTGTTTTCATCATGGACAAACTTAATATGGGATTTATTTCAATCCAAACATAAATTTAATTTCTCTGCATAAAATTGATATATATCACGTTATTCTCCAATAATTATATTGACAATAGCAATAATATCTAATACATTAATAACCCCATCACTATTCACATCTGCCGCGATAGATGCCTGAAAATCAGGTTCTGAATAAGATAAAATAAAATTTACTATATTTACTATATCTAATACATTGATAATATTATCATCATTCACATCACCTAAATTGATATTATTGATACCTAAGTAAATTGACTCATTTACTGATTCATGAGCTGTGAATGTAATAGTAATGGTATCTAACAGAATATCATTTTGAATAACTTCAAATTCATATTCACCATGGGGAAAACCAATATTAAATTGCCCTACCATATTGGTAAAAAATGATTTCTCATTCAACGCTGACTTCAACTCAACATTTAGCAAGGCTTGGCCATCCTCATTATACAGATTTCCAATTCTCCAACTTGCATATTTGGGAGAATAATCTAATATAAAAAGTCCATTTTGCATATCGCTAGCATAGAGCATCCCATTTTGAGCAAAAGGATATGCACCCCAACATCCATTATAACCGGTATAATCATTGGCAGGATATGTATCATATGCCGCCACTTCTACTGGATTCTCTGGGTCAAAAATATCTATAATTTTAACCCCGGTAGTATAATGAGATATTATGAGTTGATCATCCATTACATGTACATTATGGGCCAAGTTATTTTCGCCCAAATAATCACTTACCAAATTGATATTACCTAGATCTTGAATATCCCAAATTTTTACAGAGATTAGATCTGTTTCTTCAGTCGTAATAAGATGCGTGCCCGAATCATTTAGCCATGCATTATGGGCGTATCCAATCACAGAGATGGATGCTAAACTAATTGGGTCGGAAATATCAGAAATATCATAAATGCTAAACTGATTGCTCCACCCCTCAGATACATAGGCGAAATCATCACGAGTGTAAATATCATGACAGTCAATCCCATCATTTCCACTGAAAGTTCCAACTTGAATGGGGTTTTCAGGATTAGAAATATCCACCACCTTAATATTGTCTGGATAACTATTTTCTATGAATGCGTACTCACTTGCCTCATCTATCCATAAATTATGTGAACGGCCCACCCCAGTATATGTATCTAACTTGATAGGTTCCCCATTGGGAAGTGGTGATAGATCAATCACTTGCATACCCACATCGTCACCAGTCATTTCATTTACGATATATAAGATATCACCATTGGTTTTATAATCACGATGGTAATACATATCATTTTCTGAGGGGCCCGGAATATCACTAATCAACTGTGGATTTTGAGGATCGGAGCTCACATCATAAATATACGTACCATAGCGATAGCCCACAATGGCATACTCAATGCCCGTTTCATCGGTATAACCCCACACATCTGACACGCCATAATTTCCATTACTGTTCTGCGCCTCCACATGAATAGTTTGAACTAAATCAATATTAAAATTCACTGCAGAGAATACGATATTTACTAAAATAGATAAAATAAGCATATGATTCATGGACTGAATTTACAGGCGTTCACCCATGCAAGGCTGTGTTAATTTGTATCAGGATGTTATATGAATTCGGCCACTATCAAACGGATTGCAATCAACAATAATGTCAACCGAAATAACTGTTTGAATAATTTCTCGGGAATAAAACTTAATATTTTCTTACCTACATTTGTCCCTACAAAGACGGCTACCACCATGGGAAGCAATAAGTCATAGGATTGAATATAATTAAATTTGAAGAAGATAATAAATAAGGGGATTTTTCCAAAATGAGACATCATTTGGCAGGCGGCTTTATTGGCAATTATATTCTCCTTGGTCAACATTGCACCCAAGAAAAAGGGGGCAATCAATGGACCTGTGGCACCCACAAATACTGAACTGACGCCACTGAGGGCTCCAACTCCAATAAATGATTTAGAATGCTTCTCTTTTTTGGGACCTTTCAAAAAGAGATACCAAATTATAAATAGACCAATAATGGGTTTGAGGAAGTCAACTTTAATTTGGTTAGCAGATTCAACATTGAATAATTGAATCAATGTAAAAATGATAATGGCTGATGCTGATAATCCCACCATTACACCTATACCAAATTCTTTTAGAATATCTTTCTTTAGATGTACTTTAAATACATAGGTTCGCGTGGTATTGCTAACTAACTGAATGATACCATGTAGGGCGATTACCATATATCCTTCGGGAATAATTATGGCCATGATGCCCAATAGAATGATTCCCCCCCCCATACCCAAAACGGCTGAGATGGATGATGTAATGAATGCAGCAATGATTAAAATGAAGGTTTCCATCATAGAAAATTTAGGCTTAAAACTGAATTATATGTGAAGGGAGATAAATTATATCTTTACGAAGATAAAATTTATGGGTAAGGAGATAACTTATTTTTAATTTAAATGAATACATCTACAGAGAGGTGGAACCGCTTTGCAATCGCGGAGATTTGCCTTAAATTTAATT
>JABHHG010000042.1 GCA_018671635.1 Fidelibacterota bacterium
TCAAGAATGGGGGTGCGGGAAATACACAATCCCCTACCCCCCACGAATTAAGGGATAGGTTGGCCTCATTTAGTTGAGTTTAAAATTTCAGTGCCCATATAGTGCCCTTTTTGTATAAATTAGATTCAGGAGGGTTGCTTTATCTTATCAATTGTATGATTCCAGTGCCCGAACTAAATTTCCAGTGCCTGTGGAGTGCCTGAAAATCTCATTTCAAGGCTGATTATTGACAACTTATAACTGCATTAAGGTAAGCAAAAAACCCCGCTTTTAAACGGGGTTTCTCTTCTTAATTGGCGGAAACGCGTGGGAGTCGAACCCACCAATGACATTACTGCCATTCACCAGCTTTGAAGGCTGAGGTGCCCACCGGGGACACATTCGCTTCCTAATTATTTATTGGAAATTACAATATTATCAACACCCAAAGTGGACATCAATTCTTGCCCTGCAACTTTCGCCATCATTCTATCAGAATAATAACCAATTTTAACCACATAAAGCGTTCGACTATTAGACTCTTTTAATTCTACACGAGCTGAGAATCCTGCCGCATTCAATTGACTAGATTGATGATCTGCATTAGCCTCTTCACCGTATGCACCTACTTGCAGTGAGAACGGCTGTTTTACCTCCTCCTTATTAGATGGGAAACTGGGCATGGGTAATTCTAATTCATCGGGTACGGGACTTGATAATGTCTCTACAATTTTATTTAAGATTCCCTCACCTTTAGCGGTATTCTCTTCAACCACCTCAACGGGTTCTTCCTCAGTAGGTGTAATTTCTAACTCATTCAATAATTGAGATAACTTCGTATCCACATCCATCTTAGGGAATTGCTTCTTAAACACTTTTGAATAATAGAAAGCAGTGTCTTTACTACCAGAAATAATAAGGGCATTCAAAAATAGTTTTACCGCACGATCAATATGTTCAGAACGGGCATAATATCGGGCCATTCTTTTGGTCCATTCAGAGGATTTAATATATAATCCCGCCGCATAATAATACTCAGCAATTTTCATAACTGCATCATCTGAATATTCTGAATTGGGATGATGCTTATAAAGTTGTTGATATTGTTCTCTGGCCGTATCTCCATCTGTTTCTAAGAGGGCTGCCAAATACATAACGCCTGGGTGATTGGGGAAATCTCGTTCCAATGCAGGCAATGCCGACAAGGCATCTTCAGTTTTACCCAACTGAATATTTTCAATTAACTGCTCAATACCTTCTTGCGCAAAGAGGTTACAAACCAGCAATAATATGATCAAAATTCTCATCATTCGGGTACATCATCTCCACTGGCTTCATATAGCCACAATACTTCAGAATCTCGAGAGGTATTCTTATATCGCTGAAACTGTTTATCCGTAACCAAAAAGTGAATAATTTCATCCAGTTCACGCGTCATATCAGAACCGCCACTTTGGGCCCGAGTCTGAAGCTTCAATTTAATCAATCTTACCAATAAAGATGTATTCTCTTTTTCTAATGCGGAATCAATAAATTCTAATGCCTCAGAATTTTCACCACGTTGTGCATAAATATCAGCCAATGAGGCAATCACTTCAATATTATTTGAATCATTTTGCAATATAGTTTTGAGAATACTTTCCATTTCAGGATATCGGTCTAATGCAAAAAGTGCATCTTTTAGGAGATGAATCACCATCCACGCTTGTTGAGGTCGAGATTCACAATAACGAATCCACATGGGAATTGCCTTACCCAACAACTGTTTGGCTTCATCTAAATTGGTTTGATAAAGGGGTGAATGCTCAGAGCCAACATAACTTTCGTCAGCCTTCACCGCCTTTTGATAGGCCCCTTCACTCTCTTGGCTGTAAGACTTTCCAATAAAATAATAGGCCGCTGAGGCATCACTATCAATATTGAGTGCTTCTTCATAAATTGATCGTGCCTGAATAAAACCACTATTCTTGGCAAATACACGGCCTTCTTGTATTTTAAATAATGCCAATTTACGGATGTCAGGTTTTTGAGTTACCTTTTGAAGCATTTCTAAATAATTACCGGCTTGAGACCAATCATTCATCTCTCTAAAATATTTTACCAAATGGGTTAACGCCCACTCACTGGATTTATCAATTTTTAAAATATTCCGAGATTGCTCAACAGCATTTTCTAAATTGCTTCGTTTATAATGATCTAATGACAGATTCTTGTATAACTCCACCTGTTCATAATGAGTTAGCCCCTTACGAAGGTTGAGTCCACGATGAATTTTCAAGGCTTGCTCAGGATTCCCGCCTTCACGAACCACTTGACCTAACCGAAGGTATGCATTAATATTATTGGTATCTTTCTCAATAATAGATTTAAAATTCTGATACGCGCCTCGACGATTACCATTAATAATCATGTCCAAACCTTCAGAGTATAATTCTTTAATATTAGACCGATGCTTTCGCGGTTTGTAGTTGAGCACATAGACAATGACCACGCCAGCAGCGATGGCTAAAAGAAGTAATGTGATTATCATATTACTCATTCTTCAATAAGCTCACTTTTAGTGTCATCAGAAAGAATAATGTCATCATCGATGGCTTGATTGCGCAAACTATCTAACTCCACTTGTAAACGACGAAGTTTTGAGCGTATTGAAATCACTTCACTCTTTTGAGAAATTATTTGGAAAAGTGCTAAGAAAAATCCAATAAGCACGCCAGCGGTGAGCGTTCCCACCAATACCATCCACACATTGAAACCATCGGCATATTCGGGATAACTGACCAAATAAGGTACCTTTATGGAAATTGGTTGACCATCAACCGTATTCAAATTATTCAATTCTACTAAGAAGATAAGACTTCCAATTAGAATGAGTATAAATACTAAATATTTAAGCAGCTTCATGAATTAGTTCCTCAGTATGGATGCGTGAGCCAAATAGAGTTATACCCTTTGCATCTTCAATTTTTACATTTACAATATCTTTAATTTGTTCATCAGTCTTATCAAAGACTACCCACATATTACCATCGGTGCGTCCTGCCCATTGCGAGTCAGACTTTTTACTTACCTTTTCAACCATGACGGAAAGCGTATTACCCACATGTCTCAAGTTTGCTGATAATGTATTTTTGCGCTGTAAGACAATAAGTCGTTCTAATCGATTCTGTTTATCATCCTCAGAAATTTGGTCGGTATATTCTGCTGCCTTTGTTCCGGGGCGTGATGAATACTTGAACATGAATGATGAATCAAAATGGACTTTCTTCACCACATCTAATGTTTCTAAAAACTCATCTTCTGTTTCACCCGGAAAGCCCACAATAATATCAGTAGAAATTGAACAATTTGGCATATACTCATAAATTTTATCCACTAAGTCTAAAAATTCTTGTTGAGTATAAGTACGGTTCATCCGTTTTAAAATTCGGTCTGAGCCCGCTTGCAGTGGTAAATGGATATAATTACAAATATTGGAATGGTCACGCATCACTTCTAACAATGCATCATCAATATCTTGTGGATGTGGTGATGTATATCGAATCCGTTTCACGCCTTCAACTTTTGCTACTGCTTTCAATAATTCAGGGAATTCCCCATCTGGTGTTCGGTATGAATTTACATTTTGGCCCAATAGCGTAATCTCTACAAAACCTTGCGATACGGCATTAATGGTTTCATCCACCACCGATTGAATCGACCGACTTCGTTCACGTCCACGGGTAAAGGGTACAATACAAAAAGTACAAAATTTGTCACAACCCCGCATAATGGATATCCACGCATTCACACCGTCATGACGAGATGGAAATAAATCATCATACACTTCAAATTTTGAGAGGCGAGTGTCTACAAAATTGTCCATCTCACCTTGTCGTGCCTTAATAATTTCAGGGATTCGTCGATAAGAATCGGGGCCTAAAATCACATCTACATACGGACGTGACTCTAAGATATCATCTTTCAAATTTTGCGCCATACATCCCAACACACCCAAAATCATATTGGGCTTAGTCCGTTTTAGAACATGCAAATTATCAAGACGGTTATGGACTGTCTCTTCAGCCTTTTCACGAATGGCACAGGTATTCAGAAAAACTGCATCGGCTTCAGACATATCTTGGGTGAGGGTATAGTCGCACTCCTCAAGCAAACTTCCCACCAATTCAGAATCATACACATTCATTTGGCAGCCGTAGGTTTCTATATAATATTTCTTATTCATATTCAATTTGTGGGAGTATGATTACTTTAGGGTAGAAATGTCAAAGTAAAAATCTTTTGGGTCTTTACTATGTCTATTGTGTTGAATTTCATAATGCAAATGGGGTGCGGTTGAACGGCCGGTATTTCCCACTTCACCAATTTTTTGGCCTCTAATCACCTTTTCGCCCGCTTTCACTTTCCGTTTAGAGAGATGTCCAAAAATAGTTCGATAACCACTACCATGATCAATTTCTATATAATTTCCAAAAGTGCTATAGTATTTAGATATGCGAACGCGACCATCTGCAGTGGCATATACGGGTGTCCCCGTTCGTGCTGAAAAATCATGGCCATCATGGAATTTAAATTTACGAGTAAATGGATCACGTCGGTGACCATATCGAGATGATAATTTTCCTTCACCATCATTTAATGGATGAATCGCCGGGAAATGCCGAATTTTGTCCACATTTTTCTCAGCAGTTTCGTAAATCTCATTATAACTAAGGGATTCTAAATTTAGCAATCGATTAACCATATTCATCTGCTTACTCAACTGGGGCAAATCAAAATCATCAAGGGGTAAGAGATATTCTAAATTTTCTGAATGGTCTTTATTACTTTTACCGCCCACACCTAATTTGCGAACATCTTTATGAATTGGTGGTAATTTCACCAGTTTTCTCAGAAGGTCATCTTGCTCCTTGATAAGTTCTAATTGTTCAAGGAGGTCATCCATTCGTTCTTGATTTTGATTTATCTTCTCAACCAGCTTTTCATTATTTGCACGATGTTTTTGAATTTCACGTGAACCTGCCCATTGAACAAATTGGTCAGAAAATACAAAAAACAAGGATGAGGTAAACCCAATTACTGCTGCAAAAATGAGCGCAATGTGAAAAGGGGATAAATTGACCTGTTTCAGGTCAAACTTTCCCTCTTTGATAAAGATAATTTTATAGCCGTTTTTTAACAAATTTGAATATTCTCAGATGTACTTAGTGGAAAATTTAGGTCGAATGCATTCTTTTTTCAAAAGGGATTCACGACATGAAATGCAGCAAATTTAGGATAGTGGGTTTTCAAGCAGTTTCTGAGCGCTTTCATCATCATTTTCTTTACCATCAGAAGATGTCTTATCTTTAACTCTCTCAGAGATATATTGGCGCTGATTTTCAATTTTATCTAAGAGGCGAATGTATTGATCATCATGAGAAAAATCCATCACCCCACCATCACGATTTTTAAGCGCCACGTAACAACCTAATTCAATATATAATTGTTTTAGATCCCATTTCAATTTTTCAATTTCAATTTGAATTTTACCCTTTACCGCATATTCTTCACCCTTATTCACAGCTTTCTTGAAAAATGATCCCACTTTCTGAGATGCAGTATCTGTGATTCCATTTAACTGTTTTAGTGTTTGTTCAAATATATCTGTCATAATTACACCGCCAATTGTTTGATGGTTAAAATTTCATCCATGTTATTCAATGTGCTGAGTACAGAATCAGATAGCTTTTCATCAATTTTTACCACGGCAAAGGCAGTATCACTATCACTGGTTCGACTCAATAAATATTCAGCAATATTTACGCCAGCATCACCTAAAACCATTCCCACACGACCAATTACCCCGGGCACATCTTTATTTTGAATAAGCACCATTACACCTTCTGGGCGAACGTCCACTTCATAACCTTTGATGTCAACCAATCGAGAATGATTATCCCCAAATACACTTCCCGCTACTTCGATAGTTCCACTTTGAGTCGTTACATGGGTAACAATTAAATTTGAAAATGACACAGTATCCGTATTATAGCTATGGCTAAATGAGATTCCACGATCTTCGGCAATGGCACCTGCGTTTACAAAGTTTAACCGCACATCTGCGGATTCACTCAAAATGCCTTTAATAAATGAAAGGGCTACCGGCTTTGCATCATCAATATTACCAAAGCATTCTACCGATACAGATTTAACCGGATCATCACAGAGTTGGAACTGAATTTTGCCCAACACTTCTGCCAACTCAAGTAATGGCGTTAATGCTTTCAATTTTGACATATCTGAAATTGGCATGTTAATTGGATTTGATAATTTTTCTTCTTTCAGAAAATCACGAACTTGTTCGCAAATCCCCAATGACACACCCTCTTTTGCTTCATGTGTGGACGCACCCAAATGTGGAGTAAGTAAAATATTTTTTGCCGCTACTAATGGATGATCTTCCCCCAGTGGCTCACTTACGAATACATCTAATGCTGCACCAGCAATCACATCATTATTCAGGGCATTGGCAAGATCGGCTTCGTTAATTATCCCACCCCGTGCCACATTAATAATTCGTGCTGTGGGCTTCATGGTGGCCAAACGTTTTGCATCATATAAATCTCGCGTATTATCTGTAAGGGGAACATGAACTGAAATGAAATCACTCTCAGCTGTCAACTCATCTATATCTACCACTTTTACTTTTTCGGGATTAAACATCTCCTGATTTACATAAGGGTCATAACCCAAAATTTTCATTTCGAAACCGTGAGCACGTTTGATGAGCTCACGACCAATTCGACCCAATCCAACCACACCTAAAGTCTTTCCACGCAATTCATTTCCTACAAGTGCGTGACGATTCCACTCACCATTCACTAAACCCAAATGGCCCAATTGAATATTACGAGAAAGGGTAGAAATGAGTGCCATAGTATGTTCCGCTGCAGAAATGGTATTTCCGTCTGGCATATTCATGACCAATACGCCTTTATTGGTGGCGGCTTTGATGTCAATATTATCCACACCTACTCCCGCACGACCAATCACTTGTAAATTTTTGGCCAAGTCTAAATGTTCGGCAGTAATGGTGGTGCCCGAGCGAATCACCCAACCATGCACATCCGCTACGGCCTCATATAATGAGTCGGGAGATAATGCCGGTTCATAGACCAACTCTAATCCCGCATCCGTGATAATTGCCAAGCCTTTGTCAGAAATTGGATCTGTAACTAATACCTTATACATGTTTTAAAACCTCATCAAATTCGTTTAAATAGTCAACTAAATCTTTCATATACACATTGCCCATATGTGCCACTCTAAATGCCTTCCCACGCAAATCCCCGTAGCCTCGATCCATTCTAAATCCGCGTGATAATAGGGCATCATTAATTTTGTTAATATCCCACGCTTGGTCATTTTGGATGCAAGTTAGCGTCTCTGAACGACAGTCCATTTCAGGATATAAAGACTGTCCATGTGCCAATACCCAATTCTGGGTATATTCTGCACAATCTTTATGCCGTTTCCAGCGATTTTCTAAACCTTCTTCATCAATAATATTCAATACTTTTTGGAGGCCAAAGAGATGTGGAATTGATGGCGTAGATGGCGTTTGAGATTTTCCGTACGATTTCTCATATTGAAGTACATCTAAAAAATAACCCTTATTTTCCAAACTTGCAGACTTTTCAAGCATTCGGTCTGAAATGGCACAAATAGCAAACCCTGCGGGTAGCCCCCATGCCTTTTGGGTAGATGCCAATATAAAATCGATGCCTAATTTATCTACCTCAATTTTGATACCGGCCATAGAGCTGACCGCATCCACCAACCACAATACATTTGGATATTTGGTTTTTAATAAATTTGAAATGGCATCTAAATCACTCTTTACCCCCGTAGAGGTTTCATTATGCACCATGGCAAATACATCAAACTCACCGGTTGATAATGCCACATCTACCGCATCAACAGTTACTCCGCATCCCCAATCAAAATCTATACTTTGGGTATGATATCCACAGGTTTTAGAAACGGTTGCCCATTTTGAACTAAAGGCGCCATTCACAGCGTGAAGTACACCCTTTTTTACCGAATTTCGTAGGCCCATCTCCCACAAGCCGGTGGCAGCATGGGACACCAAATAAACATGATTCTGTGTATATAATAAATTTTGAACTCGTGGCGTTATACTATTAATTAATTCTGAAATTTCTGGGGTGCGATGTCCGATTTGAGGCGTGGAGAATGCATCTAATACATCTTGAGAAACATGTGTAGGGCCCGGAATAAATAATTTCGGGAATGAGCTCATAAACTTTCCTTCTGTGGTAACAATGATTTTCCGTCAATTGAGGAGGGGGAAATTTACATGCAATCACCCGTTGAGAGAAAGGGGGAAAACGGGAATTTAGGAATAAGGTTGTGGTTGAGGCGAAGGACAGGGGCTAGGAATTAGGATTCAGGGGCTAGGGCATAAAAAATGTGCTTTTCAAGCTTTCAAAGGTTCTAAACCATTGAAAGCTTATTCGGGTTCGGAAAAGCAAAAATATGAGAATTGGGATGAATGGGATTTAGGGATTATGAGGATTAAGAATCCAATCATCCAATAATCGGGTAAATCCAAATTCTGACAAAATAATAGAAAATAATTATTATTGATTAATGGTTGATGGTTAAAAAAACATAAATTCCCCTCCGACGGAGAGGTGCACTGCATTGCAGGGCGGGGTGGGTAAATACTGAAAAAAACACCCCCTTCAATTCGTGAATTCCCCTCCCAAGAGGAAAATTGAAAAAATATTCAGGCGCGGAGACCACGCCCCTACATAATTATAAAGTTTCATTCATAAGAAAGGGACAGGGGATTTTTATTTTTTACTACCCATATTAAATCTTAAATTTCTGACTGTCTATCAAACCTTTAATTAAAGGAAATACAGTGAAAAATTCAAAATTATATTGTTATTTATTAGGACTCAGCGATTTAGTTTGCTTTGTGTATGGTTCATTCTTGGTGAGCTTGGCATTATTTGGTGCTGCATGTGCTGGAGCATCTTGCTCAACTTGCTGTGGCTGTTGCCCACAATTGGGACTCCCCCTCATCGCATTGGGATTTTTGATTCGATGTTGGGCGAAAAAATGCTGCAATAAATCAGCATGTGGCGATGCCGACGATTCAAAAGCCTAAATATTTTTCATGTTTAGAACTAAAAGAGGGATGAATTTTCATCCCTCTTTTTTTATAATGAAAACGTTAACCCTTAAACTCCTCATTTTCACTTCACTTCTATTTGGAAGCAATGACTACTATTTTTATAATCCCCATATTAATAATGGATCAGAAAACTTCTTCCATCCCATCAATACCGCTCTGAATGGAAGTTTTGATATTTTGCGAAATGGATCCTTGAAATCTAATAATTTAATGGACATTCCATATGGCAGTAGTGCAGATAATATTTGGTGGAATATTACTCATCCAGTTGAAAATGTAAAAAAGTTTGGCGTAGATGAATTTGTAGAATTAGAAATTTTCAATCTCAGCTTTGATCCCAGCAAAGGGCATTTTCTCCCGAATATTGCAAATCATGTTTTGGGTAATGGTATGCTATATGTAAAAATGGAAGAATGGTATGACCATCATAATTTTCATCATCCTCGCCTCATGTCATTGGGCACCACCACCTTTTATCAAGTGATGAATGAAGTGGTAGAGCATCCATCAGGAAGGCTATATGTAAATGTGGATTCAATTTCTGATTTGCTCATTTTTAATCCACTGGGTATTTTACTATTTAGTTTTAAGGATGTGAAATATTTCTTTTCAAAAACAGTGCCCATGCAGGATTGGTCACTTCAACCCATGGTTAATCTGCAAGCTCAAACATTAGAGAACACGGGTCAAAACTATATTATACATTTCCCTTTTTTAGGAGGTGATAAACTGCAACCATTTGTGTATTGGGGAATTCATGGAATGGCTGGGCTGACGTACAAAATGAAGTCTGAAAAATATATCTCCGTTGGATTGGGACGAGTGGTAAACCGAATACGCAGTGAAATTAGAGA